>NZ_JCAJRU010000073.1:0-20595 GCF_059447605.1 Paenibacillus sp. N119s
AAATTCCTGGCGACTTTGTGGTATGCAATCTGAACTCCATTCATCTGGCTCGTGCCGTTCCGGCTGGTGTGCTGGATCGTCTCGTGCCGATTCAGGTACGTATGCTGGATAATGTTATTGATATCAACAACATTGAAGTGCTGCAAGCACAATACACGAACAGCCAATACCGTGCAGTCGGTCTGGGTACATTTGGACTGCATCATCTGCTTGCACTTGAAGGCATCCGTTGGGAGTCCGATGAAGCGGTAACGTATAACGATCATTTATATGAAAAAATCAACTACCTGGCTGTAAAATCCAGCATGGAGCTAGCGAAGGAAAAAGGCCGTTATGCCAAATTCGAGGGTTCCGACTGGGCGACTGGACATTATTTCACTTCCCGTGGCTATACAGACGGTACACGTGAAGGCAAATTCGTCACTACGTCTGAGTGGAGCGAGCTTGCGGAAGAAGTCAAACAAAACGGAGTCCGCAACGCATGGCTGTTCGCCATCGCGCCTAACGGTTCCACATCCATCATCGCAGGCTCTACCGCTAGCATCGATCCATTGTATGAGTTGCTTTCCTATGAAGAGAAAACGACCTACAAGATCGCAAACCCTGCACCAGACTTAAATGAAAAAACCATCTGGTACTACAAAACGGCTTTCCTGCTGGATCAGCATGCTTCGATCAATATGGCTTCTGCACGTCAGCGTCATATTGACCAAGGTCAAAGCTTTAACCTGTATGTGCGCCCAGATATCAAAGCTACCGAATTTTTGGCGTTGCACATCCATGCCTGGAAATCGGGTATGAAGTCGACCTATTATGTACGCAGCCGCGCGCTGACGATTGAAGAATGCGAAAGCTGCGCATCCTAAACTAAAGGAGAGAGGCTCTCATGCAGTTACAAAAGATTTTTAATACAGAAGCGCCTAACCGCTCTACCCGTATTATTGAAGGCGAAAACTCCGGTATTCTGAACTGGAATGATATTCGGATGCCGCATATGTACAAGCTATATAAAGTACTGCTGCTGAACCACTGGATTCCGGATGAAATTCCAATGTCCAAGGATGCGTCCCAGTTCCCTATGCTGGATGCTGAAGAACAGCGCACCTTTAAAATCAATATCGGCCTGCTGGCCGTGCTGGATTCCATGCAAACCATGTTTGTCGGAGATGTAAAGCGGTACTTTACCGACTCTTCGCTGGAAGCCATTTCGGCCATTATTGGACAACAGGAAGTCGTGCATAACCAGTCCTACTCTTACGTGCTATCTTCCCTGGTATCGGATCAGGAGCAGAAAGAAATTTTTGAATATTGGAAAAACGATCCTGTCCTGCTGGAACGCAACACATTCATCTCGGCGATCTATCAGGAATTCCGCGATGAGCAGAATCCGCAAACCTTTTTCCAAGCAATGGTAGCCGATTTGATTCTGGAAGGTATTTTCTTTTATAGTACATTTGCTTTCTTTTACAATTTGGCCCGTGACCAAAAAATGATGGCTACCAGCCAGATGATCTCGTATATTCAGCGCGACGAAAATCAGCATTGCTATTTCTTTGCCGAAGTGTTCAAGCAGCTTTTGGCTGATTTCCCTGAGCTCAACACGAAAGAGAACATGGACTATGTCTATCGTATGATCGACCGCGCTGTGGAGCTGGAAACGAATTGGGCGCATTATACGCTCAAAGAGGTTCGCGGCATTGATTTGAACGAGCTGAGCGATTATATCAAATACATGGCAAATATGCGTCTGAGACTTCTGGGGATGGACAAAGCCTATGAGGGTGTAGATGTAAATAGTATGCCTTGGATCAAGCCATTTTCAGATGAAGCCCTGAACGCAACAAAAACAGACTTTTTTGAAGCAAAATCACGCAATTACGGCAAGGTCGGAGACGACAACGGATTTGATGATTTGTAAGTTATATACTACAAGCCTTAACTCAGTACCTACTGAGTTAGGGCTTTTTTTATGAGATGGAATTTGCGCAAATGTGCATAATTTTCATGAAACATATGAATTACTATTCATATTTTCCTATTTGAACACGATATATATGAAGGTGAAATCATATAGTAAGGAGCATATTATGAAAAGCAAAGTCAAAAAAAGAATGGGATTACAATCCAAACTCTACTTCATCTTGCTCATTCCTTTAGTTGTAATTGGCGTCATGATCCTGTGGACGACCAAACAATCGATTCAGAATGCTTCTCTATCAACCATGCAGCTCAACAATGAAACGTTGGCGGTGAATACAGCCAAGCTACTGGACAAATCAGCTGTCAAAGGCTTAAATACGAATCCATCCGAGCAGAGCAGCGAGTATAAAGAACTTCGGAACGAGTTAAATACGCTTAGGCTGCAAAGCGGAGTCCTGTATATGTATATGTTCAATCGTGCTGGCGATGAGTGGAAGCTTACGGTGGACGGAGCAGATTGGGACGACAAAGAATACAGCCCTTTCGGAAGCCCTGTAAGTTTCACCCGCCAAGAAACGGCAGATAGATTGAAACAAGGGGAGACGGTAACTACAGATATTACAGTTGACCCTGATTGGGGAACGATGTTTTCTTCCTTTACACCCATTAAGGATACAGATGGAACCATCATAGGTTATCTGGGAATTGATAGATCCCTCGCCTCTGTAACTGAAGTATACGAGAAAACACTGCCTGAGGCCTACCGGCTAGTTATCCCTGTGGTCTCCATCATTCTGATCATCTCCATTGCGGTAATGATGTTGGTAACCCGTCGAATACTGCGTCAGGTGCGCCTCATTAAAGATACACTGGAGCATGTAGCTGACGGCAATCTTACAGTTACATCGCAGCAAGTTACATATGATCAGCTAGGTGAAATCAGCGGCTTGACGAACCGGATGGTGAAAGCCATGTCCAATATGATTGTGGATATTCAAAGCAGTTCAGGTACGCTTCAGCAAGCATCGGAGAATATCGTCGTGACAACAGAAGAAACACTTCACCAAACGGAGGAATTGTCCCGCACACTCCAGCAAATTGCCGATGTATCTACAAATCAAGCAGCTCAGACGGTAGAATCGGTTCAGCAATCTGACCGCTTAGGACAAACACTGGATGAGGTTGGAAGCCATGTACATCAATTTGCGGATACGGCGCGTCATCTTAATGAGGTCCGTAATCAGGTAGCCAGTGAACATGAACTGCTATTGGAGAAGGGACGAGAAAGCGCCCTGCGGATCAAGCAGATGCAGCGGATGTCACATGCACTAATCGAAAAATCGCGCGAAGCAGCTAACATCGGGCAGCAGGTACAGGGCATCGTAAAGCAGACGCAAATTTTATCCTTTAATGCCTCGATTGAAGCCTCGCGTGCAGGCGAAGCCGGCAAAGGGTTCTCCGTCGTAGCTCATGAAATGGGGCAACTTGCCCAACAATCTGCTATTTCTATTCGTGAAATCGATGAGATTCTAAGTAGTTTTGTCGAGCAGATTGAGCAAATGGGCGATCAATTTGATGAAAATATAAACACCGTCAATGAACAAGAAAAACAAATCGCATTATGCCTACAGTCTGTTGACAAGGTCTCTCAGGTATCAGAGGAAGTTGAGGAATTAGCTGCACATCTGGCCCAACTGACGACAGAAATGCAGGAAGTACGTCACAGCGTAGATCAGCATCTGAATCACACAGCCAGCGCGGCACAGCAGACGGCCGGAATGACGGAAGATGTATCCGCCAGCGCACAGAAACAGGCTCAAGCGGTAAAAGAACTATCCGATGTAGCCCGTAATCTGACCACACTATCAAATAATTTACAGCGTCATGCTGATCAGTTCCGGGTGAAAAGTTCAGACCAGTAATAATGTCGGTGAACTGTGACCCGTAAGAAGGACACTTGATTCAAAGTGTCCTTCTTACGGGTCATTTTATAGACGAAAAGGAGTATATTGAAAAGGAGCATCCGTTAAAGTAGCGAATGCTCCTTTTCAGTGTAGATACCCGAGCTGTGTACACCGTTATCCAGCTAGATGCATACATATATAACATAGAAGGTCTAGCAAGTACTTAAAAGTTATGCCGTTATTCTCATGATGGAGGAATCGCAGCTGTTTTCTTCGGTTTCATATACGAAGGATAACCTCCCGTATGCTGGAGCATTTCAATTTCACGCAAAATACGCGGCAGATCAGCGACCGAGTTCATCACAAGGTGAGCCCCTGCCCTTTTCAAACCATATATATTCTGTCTGCGTCGTTCCTCAGCCACCCTGTCGTCCGTTTCACAGCTTGTAGTGTGATCTGTAGTCAGATCGCCCACGTTATGGTTCAACACACCAATCGTCCAAACGCCAGCATTTCGTCCTTCTTGCATATCGACTGCTGTATCTCCTACCTTCACAATATCGCTAAGCGGGAATACCTGTAAGCGATGTGCAATTTCATAGATCATCCACGGATAAGGCCTCCCCTGTGAAACTTCACAAGGGGTTACCATACAATCCAGCGTATAGGGTGACTGTACAGGCGTGAACACGTGACTCAGCATTTCCATCGGGCAGGAGGCAGTAGCGCCTGACTGAATGTTGCGATCCTGCAACTCCTGCAGCGCCCTATCTATACCAGCAGCAGTCTCAGCGCCCTGGATCAAAGAGCGGAGAACAGGGACAAGCTCAAGATAAATATGCTCAATATCCACTCTGCCAGGATGCACACCAAAGCACTCCAGCCATTTTCTACGAACCTCTGCAAGCCCCAGCACACTCGCAATATGATCCCGGATGGGCAGTCCCCGTCCATGAGATACCTGTTCTTCAGTTAGATGTATACCCTTCCACCTGAAAATATCGCGCATTCCCTGAATCAAGCCCCGTCCTCCGGGGTCTAGCAAAGTACTTTCCAGATTAAAAATAACCGCCTGTATCATACAATCCTCGCCTTTCCGTACCGCGGCTATCCGCAATCTTTATTTCGCTTAGGAACATGATACACAGCTAACGTAAACACAAATGTCATAAATGGTAAGCGGATTGTAATTGATAATAAATCCCTGGAATGGTTTTGATTCACCAAATCGAATGAGGAGGGAATCGCCAATATGAGACAGCCTTGGAATGAATTCAATTCCAAAATGCCTTGGCGCATGGAGCTTGGATGTTATGCCCTGAATAAGCTAGCCTGTGGAGGATTGGTTTTTGGTCTCTTATGGCTTTACTGCTATCTGACAGAGGAAATCACGGGACTGCCTGTAACTATAGCAGGTAATAGCGGTGAACTGACCGCACAGTTGTGGGCCTATGGCTTTGCCCTACCGGCAGCTCTTGCCGCTGATGCCCTATATGATCTTTTCCCTTGGCTTCGCAAGCCTGAGCAATTCACACTATACCTTGCCGTAGGATTCAGTGTCTTTCTTCTGCTAGGATCTTTGATGTCGCCTGCGGGAACAGGCATATTATGGAGCAACGGCATGGCAGGTGCAGGAATTACACTGCTGTATTATGGGGGAAGGCACTGGCTGAACCGTGAATATGAAGTACAGATTATACTGGCCTTCCTCCTGCCACTACTGCTATGGATTATAGGGCTTCAATAATGTCGCCAGCTACCACTGAGGCGGGATGCTGACGATGGCGCGCGGCCGTTTCTCCAGCCGCCCCATGCAAATACACGCCAAAGGCTGCTGCCTGGGAAGCGCTCAAGCCTTGGGCCAGCAAACCTGCGATGATGCCTGTCAGCACATCGCCTGCCCCCCCCTGTCGCCATCCCGGCGTGGCCTGTGGTATTGACGTAGGCCGTTCCGTCAGGACACGCGATGACCGTGCGTGCTCCTTTGAGCACCAGCGTGACTCCGTGTGTCCGGGCATAATCCCGTGCATGGCTGATTCGGTCACGCTGCACCTCTGCTGTCGGTATGCCCAGCAGACGAGCCATTTCACCGGGGTGCGGCGTTAGCACGACCGCCGCATTCCTCGGCTTCCAGGCCTTCAGCTCAGGCCCCGCTGAGGCGAGGATGTTCAAGGCGTCCGCATCAAGCACAAGCGGACCGCTGTATTCCTCCCACAGGTGGCGCAGCCAGCCAGTGTCTCCTGCGAAGCGGCCGAGGCCGGGCCCGACGGCCAGCACATCGCGCGCCTGCGCGAGCTGGAGCAGCTCGTCTGCGGAGTCGGCGTTCCATTCGCCGTCTCTGCCTGTTGCTGCGGCAGCGAGCATCAGCTCCGGCGCGGCGCCAATGACGTGCGGAAGCAGCGCCTCGGGCACGGCCCACGTCACAAGGCCGCTGCCGATGCGCAAGGCGGCACGTGCGGCCAGCAGGCCCGCACCGCTCATGCGCAGGCTACCTGCCGCGACCAGAACGTGGCCATAGGTGCCCTTGTGCCCGTCCGGCTCACGGCTGCGGCTGACATCTACGCCCAGCGCATCGTGCAGCGTATCGCCGGTCAGGAGCTGCACCTGCACGCCGCACTCACGGGCGAGGCCAGGCGGGATACCGATGTAGCGTACCACCACATCACCAGCGGTTCCGGCGCCCGGATATTGGACGAGCCCACACTTCAAGTAGGCGAGGCATACGGTGACACTCGCACGAATGCACGGCTCGTGCAGCGCACCTGTGTCGGCGTCGAGGCCGCTAGGCACGTCTACCGACACGATTGGCGCGCCGCTGGCATTGGCCTCGCGGATCAGCGAGGCGTAAGGTTCGCGCGGTGGTCCTTGCGTGCCCGTGCCCAGCAGGGCATCGACGATGCCGGAGGCACCGCGCAGGTCGAGGTTATCCTGACCATAGAGGATAACCGGGATATCCAGCGCCGCGATGATATCGCGCTGGGCAGCCGCTTCACCGCGCAGCGCTTCAGGCGGCTCGGCATACACAACGGTGGCGCGCAGGCCCGCATCGGTCAGATGGCGTACTGCTACCAATCCGTCACCACCGTTGTTGCCTTTACCTACGAGGATATACCAGTGTGCTCGTTCACGTACGGCATGCTGCTCTCGGCTCCATGTATCCGTCCGTATAACACCACCATGACCCGGTACATCTCCCGGCCCTGTGTGTGTAACCTTTTTTATGACACCGCTCTTCCTATCTCCCTCTGCACAAAGCTTCAGTACCTCGTCTGCTACTGCACGTCCGGCATTTTCCATCAAGGTAAGGGCCGGGATGCCAAGCTTGTCAATCGTGTATCGATCCAATTGCCGCATTTGTTCTGCGGTCACCATATACATGCTTTTTCGCCTCCCCTATAGCCAGTCCCTCTTGATTTAATATCCGACAGTAAAGCGGGAATTGACAAATTCCCCTTCCACTAATTCATCAATCAGGGCTACCGCATAATCCTCAACGGAGATACGACTATGACCTAACTCATCAACCACCAAGTGATCCAAACCAATACGGAACTGTCCTGTACGTTTTCCCGGTTCAATAATTGCGGCAGGACTACAATATGTCCAGTCTACATCCGCAACACGGTACAGTTCCAGTGCATCAGCGTGCGCAGCCGCCAGTGGCTTGATTTCCCCCGGGAACTCAGCGGTATCCATGAGGCGTTCACCGTTTTCTGTTTTCAGACTACCCGCTCCGCCAACCACAAGGATGCGCTCTGCGCCAGACCGCCGGGTTCCTTCTAGCAAAGACCGAGTCACTTCAAGCAGTTCCTCCTCAGCACCAAACTTGGGACCATATGCGCTAATGATTGCATCGTGTCCTTTGGCTACCTCTGTAATGGAGTTCGGGTTTAGAATATCTGCCTGAACCACCGTCAAATATTCACTTTGTTCTGTCACACGTTGCGGATCGCGCACTGCTGCCGTCACCTCATACTTACGTTTGATTGCTTCCTTTACTAACGCTTTACCAATTGTTCCTGTTGCTCCGAAAATAATAACCTTCATATTAACGTGCCTTCTTCCTATCTATAATTTTCTTACTGTTATTTATCCGTTTTATAAGCAGCTCAAACTCGTGCAGGATTCCAGCTTACAGTCCTCCCGGCTGTCGCCAGTACATCCCTTCCGGCTCTCATGATGTTCTGTTACAATTTTTATATTTTTATTCATGCCGAACTCCCCTTCCTGCTGTAATCTTGTCTATTTTACCAAAAAATACTTTATAGTTCTTGGTTAGAGATATACAAGCCCTTGAAATGCCTGTGTAGTCTGTGCAATAGTGTAGAAAGAACAATGGAAGGAGGGATTGCGGGTGTCCCCAACGGACTTTGCGGCATTAGCTGCATATATCTCACCCGGTCTGATTGCCTGCCTGCTGGCGTTGTCCTTGCTGGTATGGCTGTATGTTCACAGTGCAGCCCAGCTTCGAAATTCGCGTCAGCAGCGGCTGGAAGAATTACAGGAATCACTCCGTATCTATGGCCGGCTAGCTGGTTATCTCCAGACAGCTACCCAGAGCGCTCTTAACAACAGCGATAAACAGCAGCACCAGAAGGGACTAATCCATGCTCTTCAGGAAGCTAAAGCCGCTCCCTATTTGACCCCTCACCTTCAGGAGCAGGTTCAAGCATCCCTCCGGGAATGTGATACGTTCCGCCGGGAGCTACTTCTCAAATCACTGGAGCGTGAAATGAACAAACTTATTGAGGAACGGCGACTTGTTCTGCTGGAATCCCATGCTCCAGGCTGGGGAACGGCATTATGGAAACTATTGCGCCCAGCAGCCGGACCGCTCGCGCTGGCAGGAATTGTATGGTTGATCTCAAGACTCGTTGTGGAACTGATAACCTACAGCAATGTCAATGTTAGTCTACCCGAGACTTCCCAATCTGCCTCATGGGTTATAGGATATGCTTGGATAAGGTTCGTTTCTGGCTTGATCGCCTTGTTGTATGTCTATCGTCTAATGACCCTGCGTAAACAAAATGATTTGGACGTGACAGCATCCCATTTCCCAACAAGCCTGTTGTGCATGGTCATTGCCGTTGTTGCCCTTTTTCAATGGCTCGGACCAGAAGCGTCTCCCTACATACTGGCTGCACAACTTGCGCTGTTCCTGATTGGCTTCCGACTTACCCGAGGCCGCTCGCGAAGTGATCGTCCTTATGTGGGTCATCCTGGCTTGATGAGGGCCGATGCTTCACAGCACCAGGAATTACACACACCTGACAAAGATTCAGCCGCAGATTCTTCTTTAGCTGACGAACATATGCGGTCCTAATATCAGTTGCATGGAATAGATCCCGTATACATCTCGTAAAACACATACCATCACAGGACATCCCAACAAACAAAGAAAGATTGCATGGGATGTCCTGTTTTTTGAACAATTTTTGCCTTTTTGCAGGGTTAGGCTTGTGCCAACGATCAAGGAAAGGGTATATTGTTTATATAAATGTAAATCATATCGTTTTATATGTATGAATATTGAAAAAAATCCATATATGTTAAACTACCATCAATTTATGATGTGCGTTAGAATTGGAGGAACTATGCAACTGGACATTTCTGAAAAATCACTTCCCGTTTATGAAGCGCTGGCCAGTGAGGTTCGGCTGAACATGATTGTTCTGCTTGCGGAGAAGCCTATGAATATACGTGAGCTGGCGGAAGCGCTGGGACTCAGTAGTGCGATTATGACGATGCATGTCAAGAAACTGGAGAGAGCATCCATTATTTCGACTAAAATGCTACCCGGACGAGGCGGGGTTCAGAAGGTATGCTCATTGGCCACAGACAAAATTGAAATTGCCATGCCACGCTATCAGCAGGATGTACGGCAGTTTCATCAGACAGAAATTTCCGTCGGGCACTTTACAGATTTTGAGATTCAGCCAACCTGCGGTCTGGCCACCGTCGAAAAGATTATCGGAGAATTCGATGAGCCTCGTTCGTTTTTGGACCCTGAACGCTTCAATTCCAAAATTCTGTGGTTTAGCCAAGGGTATATGGATTATAAAGTACCGAATTTCCTATTGTCTAGTCAAAAAGCTGAGGAACTGGAGATTTCGATGGAATTATCATCGGAAGCCCCTTTTACCAATGATAATTGGCCTTCAGACATCACATTTTTCTTAAATGATGTGAACTTGGGCACATGGACCAGCCCAGGAGATTTTGGTGATAACCGTGGTAAATATACACCTTCTTGGTGGCCTGATTTTATCAATCAATACGGTCTGCTGAAGAGACTTCGCGTGACGTCCGAAGGTACCTTTATGGATGGGAAGCAGATATCCGATGTGACTCTAAACGATGTGCTGATTGATCAGAAGCAATGGAAATTCCGTATCGCCATTTTGGATGATGCCCAGCATATTGGAGGGGTAACCCTGTTCGGTACCGGGTTCGGTAACTACAATCAGGATATCCTGTTCCGGTTGTACTACAAACCTGCCGAAAACCATACCAAAACAGCAACGGTAGAAGCTGGCGATAGCAGCAAGTAGTAATTAGCCCTTTCAAAATCTGAACACGGTGTTTTGCCCTTGTGGGACAAAACGCCGTGTTTTACTTTCGCATCGTCCTTTTTGGCCCCTTTTTGCCATACGCTGTGTAATTAGCGCGCAGGTTCAATACACACCGGTGAAGGAACCTCCAATACATACGCGGCGTGCTGCCGAAAGTCTCGACCCATTCGATCGTCTTCAGCTTGCTGCTGTCCAGATCGACATGAATAGTACGATGCTATCGTGCCCTCGGTTAGATACATACAGAAAACGCTGAACCTGCCCCGTCATGTCTCCCAACCCTCCTGCTTTTGTCACAGGGAATACAACGGCATTGCCCCCGAAATAGTTGGAAGCCAGCACATATCTTCCATCTGATGTGACGGAGACATAGCAAGTATGTGCCCCCTCCGTTCCTTTTCGATCCAAAGGATGCAATTCCCCTGTCTGCGTGTTCACCTGATAGGTGTATAGTTCGCCTTGGTCTGTTTCACTGGCCGCATACAACTTCGTTCCATTCGGATGCAGTGCCAGAAAAGAAGGTCTTTCAACTCCTTCCACGCCTCCAACCATACGAAAATCGCCATTGTCCATATGCAAAGCACCTATATAAAATAACTGCTCTTTCTGCTCTTTCTGCTCTTCCATCCAATCCCAGCTCCTTTTGCGTATTACTCACAAATTATCTGGCTTTGTACATAAAAAAATAGCCTCTTCCGCTGCAATCTGTGGTTCATAAGAACGTCACAGTTCACACCAAAAGAGACTATTTTATAGTGAAAATTACATTAAACCGCTGTGGATTGCGTATCTCTGCTTTTCCATTTTACAGCCAGCCCCAAACTAAGTATGAGAATGACCGCTCCAAAAATGTACGGCAAATTGATATGCACCTCAAACAATGTACCGGCAAGCGCAGGCCCCAGAATATTACCAATACTCATATAAGCATTGTTCATCCCGGCTGCAACTCCCTGCTCATCCCCTGCCATTTTGGATAAAGCAGTATTAATGGCTGGTCGCAGCAACGACGTCGCGGTAAAGAAGATAAGCGATACTCCAAGTACATAATAAAAGTTTCCAGAGAGCAACATAAGCACAAGGGAAATTGCGGAAAAGAGGAAAGAACCGATAATCACACCTTTTTCACCAAAACGGTTCAACATTGGACTAATAACCACAGCTTGAATTATAGTTCCGACCAACGCGCCTACCGTAATGATGGTGGCAATATCACCCTCATTATAGTGAAACTTGCCCGTTACAAAGAAGGGAAACATCGTTTCAAAATGCGTCAGGCCAAAGGTTAACGTGAATATCATAATCAGCAGCAAAAAGTAAGGCTTGCGAAAAGAAAGGGCAAACTGTTTAATCACATTGTCCCGTTTCACCTTAACATTCCGAAATTTCAACTGTTTCTCCAATGACAAGGTTTCAGGCAGTAAAATCAAAGAGATTAGCGCAGCCACGGCCGATACCCCCGCCGAAACATATAAGGGCGTGCGCATCGAGGTATGTGCCAAAAAGCCACCCAAACCAGGACCAATCACAAAGCCAAGCGACATAGCGGCCCCCAGCAACCCCATTCCTCTGCCTCGGTTATGGACTGTTGTAATGTCTGCAATATAAGCCATCATTGGAGGGATCATAAATGCCGCGCCCGCGCCTCCGAGCAAACGGGAAATATAAAGCATGGTCAACGAGTTTCCAATCGCAAACAACGCAGAAGACACGGTCATGATGATCAAACCGATAATAATCATTTTTTTACGTCCGTATTTATCGGACCATTCCCCAGCTAATGGTGAGAACATAAACTGGGTCAAGCCAAACACGGCAACCAGATAACCTCCCGTTTCGCCACTGCCGCCCAAGGAGCCCATGAACTTGGGGAGGATTGGAATAATGAGTCCAATTCCCAGCATGGCAATAAACATATTAATCATCAAAATAACGAGCGGCCCCATTTTCAACTGTTGTGAATCCGACATGTTGCGTTTTGTCCTCCTCAGGGTCTTTATTTCGTATACGAAATATTTATTTTGCAACCATTTAGCAAAACTCTTCATTATATTAATAGAGCGGGCGGCAAATAACAATCATAAAATACTTTCGACACAGCTATCGCAATATCATAATCAAATGTCTGAATTTCTGCAGATGGAATATCAAAAGAATTCACAGGCTTCAAGGGGCCTGTGCAGTCAGCGCTGCTACCTTGAAAGCCGATATCCGCTGAATAACTATAGCGAGATTTGAACTCATACGGTTTCCCTTCTCATCGATGTGGATCCTGCCAACTCCCTAATCCTTATTGTGAATCTTCGAATAGCTCCTGCAATAACCTGTCCTTGTTATTCAGAAATTGTTTGGTGATGATAAAATGATCGGTTTCCTCCAGCGTCCGTGTGTCGATTCCTTCATGTGTCAGATGATACAGGATCGAATCTGGATAAGACATCAAGATCGGGGAATGGGTAGAAATGATAAACTGTGACCCCTGCTGCACAAGCTCATGAATCCGTGCAAGCATGGCCATCTGACGTAAGGGCGATAGCGCTGCCTCCGGTTCATCCAAAATATACAATCCGTGACCTCCAAATCGATGCACAAATGCCGCAAAAAAAGACTCGCCATGCGACTGCTCATGCAGCGACTTCCCTCCGTACGAATCTCGAATGGGTCGACCTCCCCCCTCGCGATCCAGCTCGTCGATATGGGTCGCTACATTATAGTAGCTTTCCGCTCGGAAAAAGAAGCCATCCCTCGGCTTTTCGATCCCTCTCACCAGCCGGATATGCTCATGCAGCGAGGAATGCGTGGCTTGTGTAGAAAAATTAAAATTTTTAGTGCCACCCTCTGGATTAAATCCCCATGCAACTGCGATTGCTTCCATAAGCGTCGATTTGCCTACGCCGTTTTCGCCAACAATATAGGTAACGGAGGGATGAAATTTGAGTTCATTCCACTGATGAAGAGCCTTTAGGTTAAAAGGGTATTGGCTCCTGTCAGCATCTGGTGGCCACAAAAGCTCCAATCGACGTATAAAAAGATTGCGATCCCATATACTCATATTCAGTCAGCTCCATTGCCAAGCAATTTACTAGGTATTCCATCATTATATTGGAATTATTTACAGCAATCAATCTGAACTCCCATTTCGTAACCCTTCTGTTGTTATTCAAGCCATTATTATAGGTATAATATATAGTAATGTTCATCAGTCATGACATCCAAGCTCTTCATTCTATGTATATCTCATTCTTTTCAAGCAGGTGAATCTATGAAGTCAAATCACAAACCGATCCAATCCTTTAAAATCGTACAGTACTTAATGACCATCTACAGGCAGCGATTGACACGTATTTTGCTACCGCTGGCTGTACTGGCTTTTATTATATGGGAGGCTGGACGAGAGCTAAAAAACTTTAATCTGGCACGGATGCTTCATGAGCTGCGGCGAATGGATGCCATGTTTCTCATTGAAATCGGCTTGTTCTCACTGGTAGCGGTGGCAGCTATGAGTGCATACGATTATGTAATCAGGCATCATTTTAAGCTTCAAATCAAGCCTGGAGCGACGTTCCGGTACGCATGGATCTCCAATACCTTCAATAATGTATTCGGCTTTGCAGGCTTTACAGGCGCTGGACTACGCACAGTGCTGTATAAAAAGAGCGGTGTGCCATTGGGTGTCATCACCTCGGCAGTCGTATTTCTTTCGCCTGTCGTAATTACCGGACTATCTTTGCTGGCTTGGGGCGCTATTGTCCATCTGTATCCGGTGCAGCCTGTGCTGGATGCTCATCCATGGCTTCATTGGGCGCTGTGGGGAATGGCACTGTACCTGCCTCTATTTCTGATCATGCAGCGCTCCAAAAGGTATGCCACCTGGTTCAACAAGGGGGAAGGACAACTCTCCTGGTTCACCATCTCTGCCTCCATTGGCGCCTCTCTGCTGGAATGGCTGCTGGCCGGTCTTACCTTTGCATGGATCGGTACACACTTGCTCCATGAACTGCCGCTCTATGCTGTGTTCGGTATTTATGTGATAGCCGCAATTGCTGGGTTAATCAGCCTTGCGCCCGGAGGCGTCGGTGCATTTGATATTATTGCCCTGCTCGGGCTGCAAATGGCTGGAGCCAACTCGGATCGTGCGCTGGCTGTGCTGCTGGTCTTTCGCGTCTTTTATTTCATCATCCCGTGGCTCATCGGCTTGGTATTAGCCGCACTGGAAATGATTCCGCGTAACGAGCGCCTAAGCCAGCTCGCGGAGACAGGCTGGGATTACTCCCTCAATGCCTGGCAGAAAGTATGGAGCTGGCCTGGTCAATTTCGATTTTTAGCCGATCTGGGGGTATGGGCGCTCGGGAAGCTGGTACTCATCTCCGGCGTGGTACTTCTATTGTCAGCCGCTACACCCGGTCTACTGTATCGGCTCCGTTTTGCTGAACATTTGCTCAGTCTGCCTGTTATGCGCTTATCGCATGAAATCTCGGTCATCATCGGAATTATGCTGGTCGTCCTGTCTCACGGAATTTCTCTGCGTATTCGCAGAGCATTGCGGCTGACCCTGATACTGCTGCTGACAGGGGCTATTTTCACCTTCACCAAAGGTCTGGATTTTGAAGAAGCCTTATTCCTGCTGTTCGTGGCGTTAATGCTGTGGATTTCACGTTCACGGTTTTATCGGGTCAGTGCGCCGCTGAATCGACACAACATTTTAATATGGGGCGGATTATCTCTACTCGTAACCGGAGCTTATTTTATGATTGGGGCAGGCTCCAACACTCCATTTATGCGTCATATACATGCCAAGGTCCACCTGGACTTTTTTATGAACCGCAGCGATTACGGAGTTACGGCCGTATTTAGTTTGATTTTGGCATGGGTATTCCTGACAGTGTATTTCTTTCTTCGTCCTCAGCGTAGCATCGGCAAACTCCCCGACGCACAGGAACTGGTTAAGCTGAAAGAATTTCTGGAACGGCAAGGTGGTAATCTCGTTTCTCATATGCTTTTTCTGGGCGATAAATACCTGCATTGGACCAAGGACGATCAGGTGGTCCTCCCCTATGCTCGCAGCCGGGACAAACTGATTGTATTAGGAGACCCCCTCGGTCCGAAAGAACTTGTGAGTCAAGCCATTCAAGAATTCCAACGGTTCGCGGATCGATATGCGTTGACGGCTGTATTTTATCAGGCATCACCGGAGTATTTGTCCATCTACCACGAGAACGGCTATCGCTTTTTTAAATTGGGTGAGGAAGCGCTCGTGCCGCTGGAGTCCTTTACACTGACAGGCAAAAGCAATCAGGCGCTGCGCAGCGCCAAAAATCGCTTTGACCGCGAAGGCTACTCGTTCGAAATGATCCAGCCGCCTCTAGACGCGGCGTTGATTGAGGAGATGCGTCATATCTCCGATATTTGGCTCGATGGGCGCAAGGAGAAGGGATATTCCCTTGGCTGGTTCAAAGAATCTTACCTTCAGTTAGCTCCCATTGCATTGCTTAAGGACTCTGAAGGGAAGGTCATTGCTTTTGCCACGATGGCCCCTGCTTATGATCATGGACAGACGGTCTCTATCGACCTCATGCGTCACCTGCCCGACACACCAAACGGAACGATGGATTACTTATTCACACGGGTCATTGAGTGGGCCAAGGAAAATGGATATACGACCTTTAATCTAGGCATGGCACCGTTATCCCAGGTAGGACAAAGCGAAAAGGCATTGCGAGAGGAAAAGCTGGCTCGGCTCGTTTTTCAATACGGAGGGCATTTTTACGGCTTTCAGGGACTCCGGCGCTTTAAGGATAAGTTCAAACCGCAGTGGGAGCCGCGCTATCTGGCCTATCCGGCCTCAGTTTTTCTGCCGATCCTGACGCTGGAGTTGGTATATCTCGTGTCCAAACGCTCAGACTAAACTAGAGACACAATCAAAAGGAATTTGACAGTAAAAACACGTAAAAAAGGGTGTTCCCCACCACAAAATGATTGCGGGAACACCCTTTTATATTCGCTATTTTTCTTAGAAGCTGCCTTTTACAACAACATCAGACAGTGGGAAACGTCCCGATGGACGGGCTGGCACTTGTGCCTTACCTACACTAATAAGCATGGTTGGCAGGTAACGTGCCGGAATATTAAACTGCTCGATCAATTGTGCTGGAATAAAGCCGCCCATTGCACAAGTATCGTAGCCCAAAGATTTAGCAGCCAGCATAATGTTTTGTGCTGCAAGAGCAGAGTTCAAGATGGCTGCATCACGAGCCACCTGCGGGTTTTGGTACGCACCATTGATTTGACCTACCAATGCGTCACGGATTTCCGCTGGCAGTGTGCCTGCTTCTACCGCTTGATCATAAATGACAGCATTGCGGTTCGCTTCCAGATCACCCAGTACGGCAATCGTAACAGAGCTCTCTGCTACTTGACCTTGGTTGTAGGCGATAGGCAGCAATTTTTGTTTGTCCGCTTCGCTCTCGATAACAAGGAATTTCCAATGTTGCAGGTTCCAAGCGGAAGGAGCTTCCACCGCGGCAGTCAAAATAGCCTCCAGATCTTCCTCTGGCATTTTGAAATCTTTTACATAACTTTTTACCGCATGTCTTTCACTAATAACAGATAGGGTTTCATTTTTACGGCTGCTCGACATTTCTGGGCACACTCCTAATTTCTTAATATATATCTTGAACCTTTATTCACTTCCCAAACTACTGCAATTATAAAAATGATAGTGAATGATGTCAATATGTTTAAGTATGACCCTACACACAAAATACAGTACAATACGGATAAAGACATGCATATCGGTAGATGCCTGCCGATGGACAAGACACAATGAGTTCATCCTGTTCTCATTTGAATTAAAAAGGAGCGTTACTATGATCGGATCGTTTAAAAAAACGGATATTGCTTTATTTGCCGCCTGGGTTGTAGCCTGTGTGGCCACATTGGGCAGTCTGTATCTCAGTGAAATCCTGGGGTATGAGCCTTGCAAGCTGTGCTGGTTCCAGCGTATTCTGATGTACCCCCTGACCCTTCTGCTTGGAATCGCATATTTTCGAGGTGATACGAAAATACGCATTTACGTTATGCCGTTAGCTATTATCGGAGGTGCAATTTCAGCCTATCATTTTATTATTCAGCGTATCCATGCAGCCGCCAAAGCAGCCACACAAACTTCAACGGCCTGCGGCAGAGTATCCTGTGAGCAGGATTACTTGAATTGGTTGGAGTTCATCACCATTCCGTTTCTCGCACTCATTGCTTTTATCCTTATTATTGCAGCGATGGTTTATATCATGCGCCAAGAGAAAAAATCAGCCGCAGGTGAGGTACAAGCCCAAGAACTCGCATAAGATAAAAGAGACCCGATTATAGGGCCTCTTACCATCATGAGGCGTATAATCCGCTTGCCGGAGGACAGACTGTAACTAAATATATCCATTGCATATGTGCTATAATGTAAAAGGTTTGCAGTCTGTCCAATAACGCTTATATTCCTTATAGAGGGGGCCAGTCCATGTTTCATATCAGCACCCCATTGCTGCAATATGGCGCAACTTTTGGCATGATTTTAATCGCTATATCGGCTATTTTCATCCGTATGAAGACAGGCCATCGCCCGATTAATGCCAAGAAAATCATCATTCCTCCGCTCGGCATGAGCACTGGCTTTATGATGTTTGTGGTGCCCGAAGTACGGGTTCCCTGGGCTTGGGCGCTGGGGGCTTTTCTGATCGGCTGGTTTATTTTTTCCTACCCGTTGATCCGCAGCACCAAGTTTGAGTTGCAAGAAGGGCTGGTTTTCGTGCAACGCTCACGCGCCTTCTTTTTTATCCTGATCAGCCTGCTGATCATCCGATTGCTGCTGCATGAATTTATTCAGCATTACATTACCATACCGCAAACAGCAGGGCTATTTTTCATACTAGCCTTCGGGACCTTGTTACATTGGCGGCTTCGTATGTATTTTCAATATCGCCAGTTCGCTCCAGACGAGAAGGAACTCCGCATCTGACCAACAGATATTTAACGTGCATATTGCTGTGTAGACCCAAAAGACATGTTCTCCCAACAGGAGGCCGTGTCTTTTGATTTTTTTAGTCTATCAACCTCAACGTTTTCGACAAAAACTAAGCAACCTAAGTCCTTATGAATATCGGACTCAGGTTGCTTAATATTGCTTTTTGATTACTGTCCACATGACAGGGCCAACTCACTAAGGTGGTACTTTTGTTGTCGTTCTTGAAAACATCTTACTCTCCCAAGACTCTGCGGTCAGCCTAGGACTAATGCGTTAATGCCGTACTGCCTGAACGCCGGGAGCTAGGCAATTACTGAGAGCTCTCCTTTGTAAACAGCGTGCTGCCGTTTGTGTTGTTCTGCGGAGCATAAGCGCCATCCCAGGTGATAAAGAAGCTTGCACCAGTGTAGACTTCATTCAGGGCGTTGTTCCAAAGCGAATAATCGAATTCCTTGAGCTGATTATTGTTGCGATCCACATGGTCGCCACCCACGGCTGGTCCAATTTCGCAGAAGCCATACGTTTTGCCAAGTCCTTTGATGTCATTGTAAGCCATTTTAATTTCATTGTCATTGGACGGATCGTCGCTGTAAGCGTCGATGCCAATCCATGTGACATAGCTAGAGCCCGGATAATAAGCAGCCGCGTTGGCTCCTTTATTTGGGGCATAGACAAAATTGACGTTGGACATTCCACGGGTCGTCACCATGTAATTGTACAGATTGATGTACAGGTTCTTATAGTCTGTCGTGTTCTTGTTTCCCCACCAGAACCAACCTCCGTTCATTTCATGGAAGGGTCTATAGTACACGGGGGATGAGTTGAACTTTTGCAAGCCGGTCACAACATTGTCAACCTGAGCCTTATAATTTTGCAGCCATGCTGGGCTGGACGAGTTGATGGATGAAATGTCTGTATTGGCCAAGATATTAAAATCAGAATCAGACATCGGGGCGTTTACATTTCCACCCTGTGGATTGGGCATGTGGGTGGAAACGGTGACGATTTTCCCCAGAGCTTGGATGGTGGAGGCACTATTAGAGGTAATTGAGGCTGCATCGGCCCCCCCCTGATTCCAGTTCAGCAGATCATAGGAGACAATGTCAGGGTTGTAGGTCCAGACAGGACTGGTGTTTACACTTCCATCATAGCCCAGGAACATGCCAGTATAGTTGATATTGCTCTCCGCGCCTGCCGTCATTGGTAGCGAGAATAATAGTGCAGCCCCCGTCAGGGCGCTGATCAAGCTCTTCGTTTTGTTTAATGAATTCATATTGGTTCTCCTCCTAATGCTTATATCTTGCTGCTTGTAATCACAAGACTTAAGATTTGTTATGCGGGAAACAAGAAATTATCAAGAACCCAGGGCTCTCTTATTTTCTACAATAATTTTGACATTCTGACACAATCATAAGTTAGATGTACAATCTTTAGAGAGACCCTTATCAGCCTCAATCTTCCGGTGGCTTATGGTCAATCGCTTTATCCAGCAACTTTTATCATTCTTTTTGTCCATAACAAAACCCCCGTTTTTCCTCAATTCTGAGTTCCGTAACGAGTCTTTTTTTAGTAAATCCCCTCCTTTTCAGTAAGACAATTCTGATTTGCAACCTTCATGTCTTTCGTTTTAGCGAGTCGATCTCCATCTGCCTATAGGACTGCGCTTTTGCGGCCCTCAATTATATCGGCATCAAGAAAAAAGGTTGAAATAGTTCTATTAGATCAAAAAATAGTTCGTATAACAATAAACAAACACCCCCTGAAAAGTGTGGTAGGGGCTAAGTATGTAATAAGTGGAATTTGCTTGTTTCACTCTTATGAATTTGGATTCAAATTATTGCTATTTTTGGACTATATGGAAGGTTCATAATCACACACTTAACGTATCTTGTTATCAGTAGCCTAGAAAATAAACACATGTGCAGAATAGTTAGCAACGGTGGACCATTAACGTCTATCAGGACTACACTGCCACTCTGAAGGCATAGCGTTTACTTTTTAAAATGTTGGCGTGGCACTCATAAAACGAAAAAAAACCGATATTCGGCCTTTGGGCCAAATTCGGTTTTCCGAGGTGAAACTATTACTCCCCTAGTTTCCTATTCTTCATCTAGAGCGTGTCTTCAAACCTAATTTAACCATAGCAAAATAGAAGCCAGCGTTAAGAAGGCTCCAAACGTGCAGGATA
>NZ_JCAJRU010000074.1:0-20028 GCF_059447605.1 Paenibacillus sp. N119s
GGGAGAAAGAAGATTCACGACAATATCGACACAGCCATCCGGGATAACCCGATGCCCAAGTTTGTCCGGAACAGGACGGAAACCCATTGTCCAAAAAGAAGCCACATGCGATTCCAAGCGAGGACTAGGCGAATATTCCCGGCAGTTATACCATGGCTGTAGCAGTTCTGGCTCCAATTTGGGAGAATGAACGGGATGGAACGAATGAGTCATTCTCAATCCCTCCTTGACCAAGTTAAATTTGTTATATAATCCGTATTATACTGGCATTAAAACGTACTTGTCGAAAAACCACCGGGCGACGCAGTTTTTTCAACTAGTTTAGACATTATATTTAGAGCATATTAGCGGGAGCTTTTAAGGAAGTTCATAGACATATTCCCGATGAGACAGCGAATATACTGGGTACATATGCGTCTAGGACAGATTTGCTAGATCTGCCGGATAACCATAGCTGGATACGGGAGGTAAAAAACGATGCTGAGTACTTATGGGTCTTTCCTGCCCTTACGTGTACTGGAGGAAATTCGTCATTGGAAGCAGCAGGAAAGTTGGCATGTAGAAGTGATTAAGTCCGCTACTGAAGGGCTAGAACCTGCCTATGTGCGGCTGCTGGATGATTGGCGTACCGTATTTGAACAAACAGAACGGGCCGCCATAGAGCTGCTTGAAGAGCAACGGAGCGCGCTTGACCCGGTAGAACAAGCATGGCAGCATCAGGAGAAAAAAGTGTCGTCTGCTCCCCAAGCTCATACACACCAGCTAGCTGAACCATCAGCACATTCAAGGAGATCAGACACATCAGCAGCTGGAGAGAAGCTGTCGTCCGAATTACCCCTGAATTCACAGCCTGCCTCACAGGAACTAAATCGTCGTCTGGACGATTTGCTGCAAACCGCCAACCGTCAGTCACAAGAATATATACGGCAGCTAGGTCTGCTGACCGAGCACAGTCAAGCATTGCGTCACCAGCCCAAATCCACTGGGGTTGTAATACACGCAGCACACGAAAGTCAATATTTCCTGATCTCGACAACCCCCTTTCAGGAACCCGGCTCGATTGCCCGAGCCGCCGGTTTGTATCATGTAGCAGCAGAGGGTGAGAATTACCCGGAGGAAGCGTTTCGAGAACGGCAGGCGGGCTTGAGAGGAGAAGGCTCAGAACCGGCTACTAAAGGCGTACAGTCCAGCCAGGCGCAGCCTTCGGCAGCGGACAAATCCTTAACCAGTCGCCCGGTTCCTATTGGGGGACATCGGCTTCCGCCGCTTCCTTACCCTTATAATGCGCTTGAACCCTACATTGATGAAAAAACGATGCGTATTCACCATGATAAGCATCATTTGAGCTATGTGAATGATCTGAATAAAGCGGAAAAGAAGCTGGAGGAAGCCCGAAAAACAGGTGATTTTGACCTCGTAAAGCATTGGGAGCGTGAACTGGCGTTTAACGGTGCAGGTCATTATCTGCATACTCTTTTTTGGACGATCATGAGTCCTCAAGGCGGTGGAAAACCAAGTGGACCGCTGGCTGAACAAATTAAAAAGGATTTTGGCAGCTATGATGCTTTCAAAAAGCATTTTAGTTCGGCAGCCGAAAAGGTCGAGGGCGGCGGCTGGGCCATCCTGGTGTGGAGTCCGCGCGCTGGACGGCTTGAAATTTTACAGGCTGAAAAGCACCAGAACCTGACTCAATGGGAGTCTATTCCGCTGCTGGCGATCGATGTGTGGGAACACGCGTATTACTTAAAGCATCAGAACGAGCGCAATAAATACATCGAAGATTGGTGGCATGTTGTCAACTGGCCTGAGGTGGAAGCGCGCTACGCGCAAGCCTCCAAGCTGAGATGGCAACCATTCTAAGCTAAAAACAAACTACACCTGCAAATCGTATCGCTCTCTGAGCGCTGCCATTTGTTTAGCCAATTCTTCCGGTTGCACCAGCAAACCGTCAGCAGGCAAAATGGCTGCCCGGCTCTCAACTACACGGCGCAGCGATGCTGTGTACGCCTCGACAGATGGCACACCAGCCAGCTCGGCCAGGCTGCCCATCGTTGCCGGATTCACCTGGGGATAATCCGGCTGCTGCGCGCTTGCCAGCGTATCCCCGGATGCCTCCCTATAAAATTGCTGCACCGCCTGCGCGCGCTCTGCTCCATGGCCCTCAATCATCACGAAAGCTGTGATGATATACGCCTTGGCTTGACGCCGCTGCGCAATGCCGCAAAACTTGCGTCCCCCGACGCTTACATCGTAGTCTCCGGGGCAGAAGGACCCGACGATTTCTCCGGTTTGCGCCTCGTCAGACCACGGGGCCAGCGCATCGGCAATCAGCCCCGCCATGAGCCGAAAATCCTCATGCAGGCTGATGGCCCGCTGCGGATTAGGCAGGATCAAGGACAGGTTCAGTACCCCCCTGTCCAGCATGACGGCCGCTCCGCCTGAAGGACGCACGCATACCGACATTCCTGAATTGCGCGCCCGCTCCATCGCCTGTGGAGCGTTGGGAAGCCTGCGGTCCCGGTGACCAATCACAAGCGCCGCCGGATGCCGCCATACATGCAAAATGGGCGCAGCCCCTCTCCCTACTTGCCGACAAGCCAGCTCCTCCCAAGCCAGCGGAAACAATACATCTTCCTGAGCATTTGCCAATGGCGCTTCCAGCCATTGCAACTCAGGCAATGTTGTTGCAATATCTGCTGAGCTATGTATATGGTCCATACGTTATCTCCTATCCAATTTTTTCATTTCATTCTTCACACCAGCGAGCGTTTTCTCTATTTCTGATGTTAACAAAAAAAGGCGGCTACGCCTATGCGTAGACCACCTTTTTTCATCATATCACACCGTGTTCTTCATTCCTTGATCAGGGACAAGAACTCTGCACGTTGTGCTGCATCATCACGGAAAATACCGCGTACTGCAGACGTTACCGTCTTGCTGCCAGGCTTTTTGACGCCTCTGGCACACATGCACAAATGCTCGCCTTCCACAACGACCATAACCCCATGCGGGGAGACCGCCTCATTTAGAATATCAGCGATCTGTGATGTAATACGCTCCTGTACCTGCAATCGGCGGGTCACTGCCTCCACCAGACGGGCAAGCTTGCTTAGTCCTACAATTTTGCCGCTGGGTACATAGCCGATATGCACTTTTCCGAAGAAAGGAGCCATATGGTGCTCACACTGACTGTAATAGACAATATCCTTCACGATCACAAGCTCCTCGTGATTCTCGTCAAATGTCACACCCAGCGCATCACGGGGATCAACCTCATAGCCCGCAAATATTTCCTCATACATGCGTGCCACGCGTGCCGGTGTTTCCAGCAAACCCTCACGCTTGGGGTCCTCACCGATCAGTTTTAAAATCTGCTCCACATGGTACTCGATTTTATCCCGGTTATCCGCAGCTTTGCGGTTAATATAATCTTTTACGCCAGCCACAGTAATCCTCCTCTATGCAGCAACCTCATGCGGCATCCGTGCTCACGTTGCTCATTATTTCCGACGGCCCTGATTTTTACGCGCACCAGGTTGATTTTTGGAGAACTGTTGGTTCTTCATCATCTGCTGTGCTCTTTGCATCTGTTTCCCATTCAGATTGTAACCCATCTGTTTGGCCATTTTTTGCAGCGTTTCAGGATCGTTTTGCATTTTTTCAAGCTGTTTACGAAGATAATAAGCACCGATGAAAAATCCCCCGACCAAGCCAACAATCAGGGTAATAATCGGAATGACAATATTCCACACCACGAAGTCGTCACCTCTGTATATTTATATGAAACATCTTGAATTACACGAACCTATCATAGCAAAACATGGGACAGCTAGCAAATTACTTTTTGCAAACATATGTCCTTATTCCTTCTCCAATTCCAGCAGCTTCATCTTGACTGGCAAGCCTCCGGCATAGCCGACCAAGCTTCCATTTGCACCTGATACCCGATGACACGGAAACAGGATAGGTAATGGATTTTTGTTGTTGGCTCCGCCGACGGCACGTACCGCCTTGGCTCGTCCGATCGATTCCGCAATATCTTGGTAGGACACGCTTTGCCCGTACGGAATTTTTTGCAGCGCACGCCATACCTGCTCTTGAAAAGGAGTGCCTCTCAAATCATAGGCTATACTGAATTCCCGTCGTTCTCCCGCAAAATATTCACGTAGTTGATCTGCAGCTTCACGCAGCTTTTCCGGCTCCTGCACATAGACATATTCCCCGATCCATGTCCGGGCCCATTGCTGAAGCAATGCTTCCTTCGCATAAAAAGAGCCATAGTCAATTCGGCATAGCCCACGATCCGTAGCACATAGTGTCAACGTGCCCACAGGTGTCTCCATTTCATCATAATAAATCGTAGTTGGACCCTGTGAATCCTCCGTCTTTAATTCAGAAGATGCTTGCTGCTCTGCCTGCTTTTGTTCCTCTAGTTTGGAATGCGCTTGTGCGATCATTTCGCGCACTTGCTCATGTTGTTCCTTCTCTGATGCTTGCTTGATCGCTGTCATAGCGTTCTCCCCTCCTATTCGACTCAAAGCCCACGCCGCCGTGCCTCGCAGCTCGGGACGCGGATCATCCAATAAAACCTCCGTCAATTTGGGCACCGCGCTAACATCCTTGAAATTGCCAAGGCCGATGACGGCATTGCGCTGAATCGGCTTCTTCCCCCGCCAAGCCGCCGCACTTTGACCAAAGCGGTCCTTAAATTCACGATTGCTCAAATCCAGTAATGGCAGCAGCAACGGCTTTACAATCTCAGGATCGGGTGTAAGCTCAGGATGGTGATCCCAGTTAAGGCCTCGATTTTTGGGACATACGATTTGACATGTGTCACATCCATACAGCCGATTCCCTATTTTTAGCATAAACTCCTCGTCCAAAAAGCCCTTGGTCTGCGTCAAAAAGGACACACACCGCTGGGCGTTCAGCTGTCCTGGACCTACAAGCGCACCCGTAGGACATGCATCCAAACATTTGGTGCACTCTCCGCAGCCATCCGTTACCGGTTCATCGGGTTGGAAAGGAATGTTCGTCAACAGCTCCCCCAGATAAATCCATGATCCCAACTTCGGTGAAATCATCATCGTATTTTTGCCGCTAAAGCCGATTCCTGCCCGCTCTGCAACAGCCCGATCCGACAATTCTCCGGTATCCACCATGCTTTTCAACAAGGCATCTGGGACTCGCTCACTTATAAAAGCCTCCAGCTTTTCCATCGCTTCGCGCAGTACCAGATGGTAGTCTTTCCCCCAGGCAGAACGTGCCATAATACCACGGTATTTGCCCTTGTCCGACTTCGGTGGGTCCTTCATTTTGGAAGGATACGCCACCGCAATGGCAATCAGTGACGCAGGCTGCGAGCCATACAGCTCCGGATAGATCCGCTTATCGATATCAGGCTCCTCAAAGCCGGATTCATAGCCTTTAGCACGGTGCTCTTCCAATATAGCTTTTAGAGACAGAAAGGGGTCGGCGGATGCGAACCCGATGGAGTCAATCCCCAGCCCTGGAGCTGCCTCAATAATTTCCTGCTTGAGCGAAGCCCAAGTCGAAGCCGTTCCGGTCGCCGTCCGAGTTAGTTCGCGTTGCATCCGATACTCACCTCTCTTTCACAATTCTTTCACTACAGATATGAGAACGTTGTATCATTCTCATATATTCAAATTTCAACAGAAAATAGCAACAGATGCTACCGTAAATTTTTAACAGCACTTGTCGCCAGAAAGTCACAGCGATTATTCAGTTCGTTGTCACTGTGACCTTTCACCTTCACATATTCAACCTCATGCTTACCCATTAGTTCCCACAATTCTTCCCACAGTTCCTTGTTCTCCACGGGTTGGTTTTTACTGTTGCGCCAGCCATTACGGAGCCAGTTCTTAATCCAGCCTTGTTTGAAACAATTGACGACATAGGCGGAGTCACTGTGTACTTTTACACGGCACGGCTCCTTAAGCAGCTTCAGCGCTTCAATCACCGACTTGATCTCCATACGGTTGTTTGTCGTCATCTTTTCGGCACCCGACAGCTCCTTGCGGTGCTCTCCATACAACAAAATGACCCCCCAGCCCCCTGGGCCCGGGTTACCCGAACAAGCACCGTCGGTATATACCATCACTTCTTTCATCGTTCTCTTCCTTTCCTGATCGGGAGCCGCTGATCCGTTATAACCCTGATCGGTCCGCGCGGTTCCCCATTGATTTTTAGACTATAGCTGCTCTATAGCCACTTCCACTCAGAGATCGGCCAAAATATAAACTCTGCACGTCCCAGTAAATCCTCTGACTTAACGCTGCCAAAATACCGGCTATCCTTGCTTGCAGCCGTATGGCGATTATCTCCCATGACAAAAAAGTGCTCCGGCTCCACCGTAAAAGGACCGTAATCACCATCCTCCACGTCCGAGTTGGTGTACGGCTCATTTAGCAGTTCACCGTTCACATACAAATGATTATGCTCAATCCGAATGACATCTTCAGGAATACCTATGACTCTTTTCACTAAAAATCTTGGACTGGACAATTGGGAATCGGGATCTCTTAAAATCACAATGTCCCCTCTCCCCGGGTCATGAAAATTATAAACCAGCTTGTTAACGAACAAATGCTGGCTTTCCATTAACGTCGGCTGCATTGAATGTCCTCTAACCGTGGACAAGTTAAATACAAACAGGTTCAGAAGCAGCAAGACGACCATTGCGATCAGCAGGGTGACTAACCAATCGCGTATGTAAGCAGAGCGACCTGCCTTTTTGGACGTTTCCGGTGAAGGAAGCAGGTCTGACGAAGGAGTCAAAGCGTCCATAATTAACCTCCTCAACCCTGTTATAAATAGAAAAGCATATCCCGTACCCGATTGCAACGGTTACTCAGATATGCTCTAAATGTAAATATTATACTGTGCTTCTGTATATCGATAACCGATTAATGAGGTGCCAAAATACTTAGCTTCTGAAACGCCTGTAAAATCTGGCTTGCTCCGTAGCCCATAGCTTCGTACAACGGCATGGCCGCACTGTTATGCTTGTCCCCAGCTACCCAAATACGACTCACCTTGCGTTGCTGAAAACGCTGTTCCATGAGCTCCACAAGCGATTTCCCGATTCCCATCCGACGATGATCTGGATGAATAGCAATACGATAATAACAGCCATGATTCTGATCAATCGTGCCAATCAGGGCACCAACGATCTCTCCCTCTTCTTCGGCAACGACGATCAAACCGGAATCCCACGAAAGCTGACGGGCAAAAGCACCCACCGTCTCTTTGTAGCACTCCTCCGACAAGGCAATTTGCATGAGCTCCGTTACTGAATTCACATCACTTAATTGAAAGGAACGAACGTGCATAGTAATATCTCCCTTTTCGTAAGCATAATAAATAAATTGAGGACAGCACCGTCATTTTTACATAAATCCATAAAGCGCTTATCATGGTGTTAATCACAAGGCATTATGATAAAAATGCATACGATCTGCTATATATGAAATGAAGAACAGGAAAAGGGTGTACGCCCTCAAGTTCGTCGTGTCATAGACATGACAGTTTATAGCAGACGACAAAAAAGCCCAAAATTCTGCTTCCTTGACCATTAAACCATACTTTTTGACGGAATACATCCCTTTTTCTCATGTAAGCGCTGTATATAAAGCGTTTACATTTTAATGTTCACAATTTACCTCTTATTACCTATGTATGATGTATTCCAATCGTGTTTTTGGACATGCTAGCTACCAGGCCCTATTGCCCAGTTTGGTATTTTACAAACAAAAATGTTGAAAAAATAGGCTGAATGCGGTTTAATATAACTATCGAGGGTATTATTACATAGGAACACTTACCCAACCATATAATCAGGAGGGATTTTATTATGGCATTTCAATTACCAGAACTTCCTTACGCAAAAGACGCACTGGAACCACACTTTGATGCACTGACAATGGAAATTCACCATGATCGTCACCATAACACATATGTTACAAACTTAAATGCAGCTCTGGAGAGCGCTCCTGAACTGCAAAGCAAAAGCCTGGAGGATCTGATCTCCAATCTGGACAGCGTTCCTGAAAGCATCCGCACTGCGGTTCGCAATAACGGTGGTGGACACCACAACCACAGTCTGTTCTGGGAAGTTATCGGCCCTAACGGCGGCGGACAGCCAACGGGTGCAATTGCTGAAGCAATCAACAACGAACTGGGCGGCTATGACAAATTTAAAGAAGACTTCACTAAAGCAGCTACAACTCGTTTTGGTAGCGGCTGGGCTTGGCTGGTTGTCGGCAAAGACGGCAAATTGGCAATCACTAGCACTCCAAACCAAGATAGCCCGCTGTTCGAAGGTCTGACTCCAGTACTTGGATTGGACGTTTGGGAGCATGCTTACTATCTGAAATATCAAAACAAACGCCCAGACTACATTGCAGCTTTCTACAATGTAATCAACTGGGATGAAGTCAACAAACGTTACGAGGCTGCTAAGAAATAAGCCAGTAACAACATCCTTATCCTAGCTCATAAAGGGCTGTCTCAAAAGTAGATTTTCTACGAATGAGACAGCCCTTTTGGCATTCTGTGGTAAACTGGTGGAAATCATTCTTTATTACAATCCCAGGAGGGTAATGGATGCAAACTTTTTTTCGTTATAACTGGATGGTTCGAGAACAATGGTACCGCTGGTGTGAAGAGGTGCCGCAGGAGGAACTGCTGAAAGAACGTATCGGCGGTGCTGGTAGCATTCTTAAAACGCTCTTTCATATCGTTGATGTAGAATGGAGCTGGATTCAAATCATTCAAGGCAAACCTGATTTCCAGGAGGACTTCTCTCAGCATAATACGCTGGATAAAGTTCGCGAGCTGGACGCGAAGTTTCGACTCGACGTGGAGCCCTTTGTCCTCGCCTGGCATGAAGGTCTGGAACGAAAAAGGTTTGAAGATCACCGCCCGGACGGCAGAATTGCGATCGATGCCTGGGGCGAGGTGATGCGCCATGTCATTGCCCACCAAATTCATCATATCGGACAGTTGTCCGTATGGTCGCGTGAGCTCGGCAAGGCCCCAGTTTCAGCCAATGTAATTGGCAAAGGGCTGATTGAGAGCGATCCATCCATAGAGGTCATTTCTTAAGATATTGCTTTTGACCTCTTGCTCTTGATCACACCGTAAGCCAATGTGAATAATGCTCCACATAACAGGGCAATCAGATGAGCGATAAGATAATTCATATGACCATGATTCTCTGACGCTGCAATTGCAAAGCCGGGAAGAGCCGTGGTTCCGAATCCAATGGCTGTCAGCTTGCTTAAATATACATAGGCTCCGGCAATCATTCCTCCGAGACATCCAGCAACCAGAGGGAACTTATACTTCAAAGTGACCCCGAAGATTGCGGGTTCCGAGATTCCAAAAAGTACGGACCCGAATGCAGAGTAACCCAGTTCTTTGACCTTGGTGTCTTTGCGATTCAAAAGAACATATCCCAAAACAGCGCCCCCTTGCGCCATCAAAGCCACCGATGCCAACGGGTTGATAAAATTTCTGCCTGTATCAGTTAACAGCTGCGCTTCTACCGCACCCATAACATGATGCAACCCCGTAATAACGATAATTTGCTGAATGCCTGCAAAAAACATAAAGCCGAATATTCCCAGGTTTTGCGTCATCCAAAGCAACGAAACCGTGACCAGACTGGCTAGCTCTCGCCCCAGAGGACCAATAATCGTAAACAATAACAGAGAAGATACAAAGACCGTCAGCAAAGGAGCCAAAAACAATTTAATCATGTCTGGAACCTTTTTGTTAAAAAACTGATCCAATTGGGCTACCACATACCCCATCATCAGAGCAATAATGATACCGCCCTGAAATCCAACCAACTGAACGGGAAGACCAAAAAGACTGATCGATTCCGGGCTTTGGCTCCCTTTCGCTACCTCAAAGGCGTCCGCCAAGGCCGGATGAAGCATAATTGCACCCAGTACAAGCCCCAGAATCGGACGACCGCCATATCTCTTGGTGGCTGAATAAACAACAAGCAGCGGCAGGATGGTGAAAATACCTGTGGAAACGATTTGAACAAAGCGATTGATCCCTTGGAAAATTGGGTACATCTCCACAATCGACTTGGGACCAAATAGCCCTTTCTGACCTAGCAGCCCGGTGATCCCCATTAACAATGCAGCAGCAAGAATTCCCGGCATGATCTCAATAAAGACATCTGACAGCGATTTAATCGCTTTTTGAAAAGGATTTTGCTTTTGTGCGGACTTCGATTTGACATCACTTAATGACATATCTTCTGTTCCGGTCAGTTTGGAGAACACGGCATAGATATTATTGACCAGCCCTGCTCCAAAAATGATCTGTAGTTGATCCCCCGCTATGAAGACGCCTTTAACCAGATCAACTTCTTCAATCTTTTTTAATTCCGCTTTTTCATTGTCTTCAAGTACAATTCTTAATCTTGTGGCACAATGGGCCACACCAATAATGTTCTCTTCGCCACCGATATATTTTAAAATTTCTTGAGAAATTTGCTTATACTGCTTTTCTTTTGCTTCCATCTAGTAAACCTCCTCTAGCTGCATCAGATGATGTCTTCTTTAACAAATCTCCAGAACAGGCCTAAAAAGTCCTGCTTCACCCTGGTTAGCGTTATGCCTACATGCATTAATTCATCACCGCCGAACAGCTCACCAGTTTCTATATTTCTGTATACGTAGTCTGGATTCAGACCTTTGAATTTTAACGTTTTAATCGCGGCAGCGGGTTGGGATAAAACCTTGAAATAGCTGGCCGCCATTTCTGTTTGATCCTCTGACACAAAGCACCATGCAGCTTCATTTTCATCAAACGGATTAATGATTCGGTAGAAGTTCCCAAACTGAATGAGCGATCTCATTTCCTTATATAGAGCTATTTGCTTTTTCACCACTTCTTTTTCTTCAACAGTTAATGTCGTCAAATCCAGCTCATATCCTAAATTCCCGGCCATCGCGACATAACCTCTGGTCTCCAATGGCGTTATTCTACCTACTTGATGGTTGGGCACGGTGGAGACGTGTGCGCCCATCGTAATCGGAGGGTAGACAAGACTTGTCCCCCACTGAATTTTCAATCGGCAAATGGCATCCGTATTGTCACTTGTCCAGGTCTGGGGCATGTAATAGAGCATACCCGCATCAAAACGGCCTCCTCCACTAGAGCAACTTTCGAATAAGACATGGGGAAACTTCAATGTAAGCTCTTCCATAATACTGTAGAGTCCCAGGATATAACGATGCGCCGTCTCCCTTTGTCTCTCAGGTGGCAAGGCGGCCGAACCCACATCTGTCATGTGACGATTCATGTCCCATTTTACATAAGTAATTGGAACGTTCGATAAAATATCGGAAACCGACTTAACGATGTACTCACATACTTCCTTCCTCGATAAATCCAACATAAGCTGATTTCTTCCCAGCGTATACGGGCGATCAGGGACATGGATACACCAATCGGGATGCTTTCTGTATAAATCGCTGTCTATGGATACCATCTCAGGTTCAAACCACAAACCAAATTCCATACCCAGACTTCGAATACGATTGGCAAGGTCCGGCAATCCATCTGGAAGTTTGCGACGATCCACCACCCAATCGCCTAATGAAGTATTGTCATCATCCCGTTTCCCAAACCATCCATCATCCAATACAAACAGCTCCACTCCTACACTTTGAGCTTCCTTCGCCAGCTGCTCAATCTTGTCGGCATCAAAGTCAAAGTAGGTGGCTTCCCAGTTATTAATCAGGATGGGTCGTTCCTTGTCACGAAATGGTCCACGACATAATCTGTTTCTGTATAAATCATGATAAATTCTCGACATGCCGCCCAAGCCATTTTCGGTGTATACCATAACCACTTCTGGCGTTTGGAACGACTCCTCCGGTTCAAGCTGCCATGTAAAATCAAAAGGATTAATCCCCATCGTGACCCGTGTGTTCCGATAGGAATCTACCTGCGTCTGAGCCGTAAAGTTCCCGCTGTACACCAGATTAAAGGCGTATACTTCGCCCTGATCTTCATCTGTCCCTTCTCTTACAAGCGCCATAAAGGGTGCCTGATGAGGGCTGCTGGCGCCACGGCAGCTGTCTACCATTTGAATTCCGGGTAAAATTTTTCGCCTTGCTATATTTTTTTCATTATTATGCGCACCGTACAAGGTAATGAGTTCATATTCATCATCTCGAAAATCCACACTAGCACTTAACGCTCTAAGCAGTTTTAGCTGCTGCTGGCCTTCATTATCAAAACGGACTGAACGGGTAATGACATCCCACTTTTGATACAGGCTATAGGATAGTAAAACCTTTACCTCAATTAATGGGTCTTCAAGGATGATTTCCAGTGTTTCTACTTCGCCATCATCCTCCGCATAAGTAGAAGGAAGCCCTTTCAATTTTGGTTTGCCTTGGTAAACCCGATGTTCTTTATACCGAAAATCTGTCACCGTAGAGCCATTCTCCAATTGAAGCTGATACGCAGGAATCCTGAAATCACTATTTCCAAATGACGGATATTCTTGGGGGATGGTATCCAGTGAAAAGGCTCGATCCGCCCCATCCGGATTGGGTGAAAATCCCCTATCCATAAAGATGATTTTATTGCTTCCCCGATAGTTCTGAATTTTCTTTCCCCAATACAGATGGGCTAAATAACCATCTCGTATAACCTGCATGACATAACTTGTATTGCTCCCTTGTAAATGGAATAGTAGCTTCTCTTTATCGATGATTATAGCCATAGTGACCCCCTTGTAGCGCCAATAGTAATATTTTCAAAAAATATAAATAATGTTGTTTCCTTATTTCTTACACCCTAATCATAATGGAATAGTTTTAATAATTATATGGAATAATGTAGACTCTATATGAAACGGTGTGATATTATGCAGAGATGAATTAAGAGGTGAAAATAAATGAGTGCGCACTTTTCCAATCATTCCTATAACAATGTGGATCTCCATTTATACACCTGTGGCAAAGAAAGCTGTACCAGCAAACACGCTTATGGTCCAGCTATTCGAAGCGGGTATATGGTGCATTTTATTTTAAAAGGAAAAGGGATCTTTAAAGTCAACGATAAAATCTATCATTTGGAGAAAAACGATGCTTTCTTTATTGAGCCGAAGGTTCTAATTTACTACGAAGCCGATGAAGTCGACCCATGGGAATATGCCTGGATTGGTTTTAATGGAATGCAAGCAAAAGAATATCTAAGCCGGACCTGTATAAATAGGGACAATCCCATTTTCCGGTTTGAAGCGGAGGGCAGCCTGGCCCGCTGTATGGAAAGTATCGTCGTATCTTCTACTCTGAAATCCAACAAAGACCTGTTGCTTGCTTCCAAGTTGTATGAATTTCTGTATCTGATGTTTGAACTTTATCCTAATCAGGAAGTCAACAATGAGGTAAGACAGCAGCGGTATATCAAAGAGGCGCTTCTCTTCATTCAACAGAACTATTCGCACTTCATTACCGTAAGTGACATTGCCAAGTACATTTCAATTGACCGTTCGTATTTGCATCGTTTATTCAAACAGCAACTCAATAAGTCACCGCAGGAATATTTATTGCATTTGAGGATTGAAAAATCATGCTCCCTCTTAAAAAATACTTCGCTTAAAATCGGAGATATTGCTCGATCAGTAGGGTACAAAGATGTATTACTGTTTTCAAAAATGTTCAAAACAGTCAACAAGATGACTCCATCCGAGTACCGAAAAAATCACCAAAAATAACACGTTTTGACGTTCTACCCCGGCTGCCCATAATAAACCTCTTATGAACAAAGAGGTCAACCAGTAAAAACTGGCTGACCTCATCATACGAACGGACAGGATAGCTTGGTTGTTCGAGAAAAATAATAACTCCTTTAATTCCGGACAGCCAGAGCAGCCGCAACGGCAACTGGATCTCCACCGCCCGTCTCAAGCTGATCGATTACGATTTATCATTAGGCCGACCTTCACCAAATAATTTTAAAATTGAATAGATTGTTTCACAATCAACATTAATATGCGGCGAAGAGGGATTTTAATCGACCAGAAGAGGTCAGTTGTTCTCTCTCCTATTCAGACATCTTACAAAAGAAAAGCACGTTAAATTACTCAGTCGGAGGAATCACTATTTTGAGAAAGCTATCATTCTTTATTGCCATTTTCATGTTAGGTGCAATGTTATCCGCTTGTTCTGCCATTGCATCCACCGTAAATCAAGCGCCTGCAGGCGTTACGTCCAGCGAGAGCAAAGAAATCGAAAAATACAATGCGTATGTGAGGCTGAATAACTTGATGACAGGCAGAATCAATGAGGTTCTGGTTCATTATTTCGAGAAGTTCGGAGCTGATACACAGCCTGTAATCGACAAGAACTTCAGCTTCATCATGCTCGGCGTTGCTGAAACTGAGCGGGAAATTGTTGATAAAGCGAACGGGTATACCGCAAGCCAACCTGCTTTTGCGAACGCAGACCCCGTAGTGATCAAACTGACACCAGTCATCAAAGATCTGTTGTCCGTCCTGGACGAAATGAAAGCCTACTACGATACAAAAGGCTACGTGGATGATAATTTCGCAAAAGGAAAACAGCTGCATACAAGCTTGTAAGTGCCAATCTCGCTTACGAGACTGTCGCCAAACAATACTTCACGGCTTTGCAAAAATTGGGTAACGAGCAGCGTCTGGCTGAACTGCAAAAACTCAAGGATTCAGACCAGCAGATCAGGTATAATGCCTTGAAGTTCATGATAGATGCCGAGACTACGGCCATTGCAATGGATGAGCAGGGAATCACCGCCGACAATGTGCTTCAGCTTGATATGACGAAGTTTAAAGCCAAATACGACATTATGACCGCAGATCTGAGTGCGCTCATGACCATCTCAAAAGACAAAAAACGAGTTCAAAAAGAAGGAATTAACAGCTTCAGTATCGAGAGCTATGTTGATTCAGCCACTGAGGCAAAAGCGGCCGCTTCGAAAATCATTGAACGCATCAATAAGAAGGAACCTGTATCTGATTCTGACCTGAACGGCCAGTTCCTGAACACTACAGATGGCACACCTGAGAATTTCAATTATAAGCTAAGCAAGGCAGTCGAACGATATAATGAAATAAATTAAGCGTATCTAACGATAGGGGCTGCGAAAATAAATACGGAATTCCGGTAACGAACAAGCCTTACCCGCGATTTAAACGCGGATAAGGCTGTAGCAACGATTCTAGGGAAAGAGTGATATGACTGAACTAACAGGATACGTTAGTTCAATGGAACAGCGACAGTCTAGGACTTTATTTTCTCGTCCTTGGTTGTCGCTGTTTTAATTTCTAGGCTCAGTCTAATACTTTATTTTTTGCCGACAGTTATTTTATTAACATCCGTTCTCTTTTTGCTTTGCATAATACTCGGTGATCAGATCCAGGAACACCTTGGGAAACGCCAAGGTGGTCATATCCGCCTCGCTGATCCAGCGGTACCCCGCCGGCAAGGCGCTACTCGCCTGCTCCGCCTGGTCTGCCAGCGCAACCAATGCACCCGGCTTCGCCGCCGTGGTGCTATAGCTGGCCCGCTGCTCGGCAGCCAGCGGCTGTTCGCCCGCCTTCCCGGCAGGGGCGGCGACCTCCTCACACTGGAACACACGCAGGTTCCAGTGAATGTGGCTGAACGTGTGCTCCGCCTCACGTACATACCGCACCGGGCGCGCATACACGCCCTCTGCCAACAAATGAGCTGCCAGGTGATCCATGGCTGGCTCATCTGGCACCGGACCGTTGTAGCCCTCCGGTCCGGCAAGCTCATGCGGCAGCTCCCACATGCGGGCCAACAGGCCCTTGGCCGGGCGCTGTCGCACAAGCAGGCAGCCTGCGTTGGCACCGCTGCCCTCGATAAGGGCGACGGAACGCGGCTCCAGCCGCGGCGGCTTCGCTTTTGTTTTAACTGGCAGCGTCTCTTCGCGGCCTGCCAGCCTACCCGAGCAATGCTCCATGACCGGGCAGGTCAGACAATGAGGCGATTTAGGAGTACAAACCAGCGCCCCCAGCTCCATCAGTGCCTGATTAAAATCAGAGGCCCTCCCTTCGGGAATCAGCTCCCTGACTAGGCTTTCCATATGCGACCGCGTGCTGCCTTTCATAATATCCTCTTCAATGAGGAAATAACGCGACAGCACACGCATCACATTCCCGTCCACAGCAGGCTCTGGTCGATTAAAGGCAATGCTCATAATGGCCCCCGTCGTGTATGGACCTACACCTTTCAATGCCGCCACAGCCTGCGTATCATCTGGCACCTGTCCGCCGTGAAGCTCAACTACCTGTTTCGCTGCAGCTTGCAAGTTCCGGGCCCGCGAATAATACCCTAGCCCTTCCCACAGCTTGAGCACATCCTCCTCGGGCGCTTCCGCCAGCGCTTCAATCGTCGGAAAACGTGCAATAAAGCGATTGAAATACGGTATGACTGTATCGACACGTGTCTGTTGAAGCATAATTTCCGAAATCCAGATATAAAAAGGATTGCGATGACGGCGCCACGGCAAATCGCGTTTGTTACGTGTATACCAATTTAACAGTTCGAAGCTAAAATAACGCTTTTGTTCCAATGTATTTGTAGTCATCCCATCACGTCTCCTTATATTCGACAATCACAAAAGCAGAGGCAATGTTAGGCTGATGTGTGATACTTAAGTGAATGTTGTAATTCAAGTGACCCATATTCGGTAATTTCAGTCGATCCCATGCAGACGAAGACAAATAAACTACGGGCTTCCCCCCCGGTTCAGGTAAAATATTCATATCGCTGAAACCGATGATTTGCCCAATTCCACAGCCAAAGGCTTTCGTTACTGCTTCCTTCGCGGCAAAGCGCCCTGCTACGAACTCCGCTAGCCTTCCCTTGCGCTCCACTGCAAGCTCGCGTTCTGCCGGGGTCAATACCCGATTTAAAAATGCATCTGCATATTTACCTGCCAAAATATGAGCCATACGGCTTATTTCCAGCACATCATGTCCAATTCCGTAGATCATTTGGGTATTCCCCGTCCTTTTTTACTTTACTGGATCTATTGTAACAGTGCGTCCACACCCTGGCGAGTCACACAGGCGTAAAAGCGTCACCAATATATGTTAAAATAAAAGAGGCATTCGGTGAATACTTGAAAATTCGCCGACATGCCAGTTTAAAAACTCCCTGTAGAAAGGAAGGATAGGATGTCAGAAACCATTGTGGTTGAAGCAGGTACCGATGCAGGAACAGATGCAGTGATTCGTGCCTCCTGGTTTCCCGCTAAACATACAGCCAAGAGCCTGCTCGTCATCGCTCATGGCTACAAAGGATTTAAGGATTGGGGAATGTTCCCCTTTATAGCAGAAGCATTGAGTATGGATAACCATGTGGTGACCTTCAATTTTTCACATAATGGCATAGGTGAGGATCTGGAGAATTTTACCGAGCTGGAAAAGTTCGCACGCAACACCTATAGCCGCGAACAAGAGGATTTGGATGTATTGCTGTCCAATCTGAGAGCACGCCAAGAATTCAGAGAATTGCCGTTGTTTCTGTTAGGACATAGCCGAGGTGCGGGAAGCTGCTTTGTATATGCACTAGATCATCCCCGCGAGATTGCGGGCGTCATTTCATGGAATGGCGTAACCAATCTTGATCTGTTTACCTTACCGCAAAAAGAAGAAATGCGCGCCAAGGGGCGCAGCTACGTGCAGAACGCCAGAACCGGACAACAGCTTCCGCTGGATGCTGTCATTCTGGACGACCTGGAGCACAATCGCGAGCGTTTTGCCATTATAGACAGGCTTGCCAACAGCAAGCTCCCAGCTGTGCTTATCCAGGGAACCGAAGACTCCAAACGTCTACGGGAAGGCTCTGCCCAGCTCACCTCCGTTCGTCCCGACATCGAGTGGGTACAGATTCAAGGCGGCAATCACACCTTTAACACTGTTCACCCATTCCAAGGAGGCAGTCTTCAACTGGATCAGGCGATTACCGAAACCCGCCGCTTCATTGACTGGATCATCAATTAAACGGTAGCCCCTTCAATACAAACGGCGATCCGCCGGACGGATCGCCGCATTTTATTTACTTAATCATTTTACAATTCCCAAATGATAAATACTTATACACCCGGAATGCTTGTCCGCTTATGTGCCGTACGCGTAAAATAGCTTTCCAGCTTTTCGCGAGCCGCCGGGTCAATTTCCTTGCCTTCCAGGTAGTCGCTGTTTGCTTCGTAGGAGATTCCCAGTTCCTTTTCATCCGTCTGGCCTTCCCACAACCCTGCTGTAGGCGCTTTGTCCAAAATAGCCTGTGGAACTCCAAGATAGCTGGCTAGCAAACGCACCTGACGTTTGTTGAGCGTACTGAGCGGTGTAATGTCGACCGCACCATCGCCCCATTTGGTATAAAAGCCCGTAATGGCTTCTGAAGCATGATCTGTACCCACGACGAGCAGGTTCAGTTCATTCGCGAGTGCGTACTGAGCCACCATACGTGTTCTTGCCTTTACATTTCCTCTCACTTGCGGAGTAATGGAACGTTCCAGACCCATATCCTTTAATGCATGCTCCACTTCCACGGCAACCGTATCCACGGCTTCCTTAATGTTCGTTTCCCCGGCATATTTCAGGTTGAACGCTTTGGCGACCGCGTAGCTGTGCTCGATATCTTCCTGTTGACCATATGGCTGGAATACACCTAGCGTTTTGTATTCTTGCCCTTGCTCCTGTGTCAACTCATCTGTAGCCTGCTTGCACAAGGCCGCTGCTACGGCACTGTCAATCCCGCCACTAATGGCGATCAACAGTCCTTTGCTTCCTGTTTTTGTTACGTACGATTTGAGGAAATCCACACGCTTGCGGACCTCCGCCTCTACATTGATCGTAGGCTGTACTCCCAATTCAGCAATAATCTGTTCCTGCAAACTCATCAGATAAGCACCTCTTTTTTAGGAATTTCCTTCACAAGCCAACATGCAAAAGCCCCGGCAAGTTTCGCAGGCGAAAAATGCGGGGGCATAGCTTGAGCAGTCTTACCGGCAAAAACGGTCAAATGCACCCGTCAAATCAGCAGCAATCTGATCTGCCGAACGATCTTCGATCTGATGACGCTCGATGAAGTGAACCAGCTCACCGTCTTTCAACAGCGCGATCGAAGGGGAAGATGGCGGATACGGCGCGAAAAATTCGCGTGCCTTTGCCGTTGCTTCCTTGTCCTGACCAGCGAAAACCGTGTACAGATGATCCGGCGTAACATCATGCTTCAGCGCTTCAGCTACACCTGGGCGGCATTGGCCTGCGGCACAACCGCATACCGAGTTCACAACCACCAGTACTGTACCTTTAGCATCAGGCAGCTTGGCCTCCACATCTTCAGAAGTACGCAGTTCCTGAATCCCAAGATTCGTCAGTTCATCGCGCATAGGCTGAACTGAATCTCTCATATATTGATCGAAAGACATAGACATATTCTTTCACTCCTTTTCGATAAATCATGTATACTACGTTTCTAATTTCATCCTTTGCCGTAGTAAAGGCATGGACATCTAAAGCTCATTATACAATCTTTTTCACGTAATTTGCAAAAAATCGAGTTACATCTTTGCATAATTATTTCTGCACCGTATTTATGACAGGAGTCTCTGAATGCTCACGATAAGTCGGAATGGTTCTGCGCAAACGGACTTTAAACTGTGTGCCCATTCCTTCCACTGAATCTACGGCAATCGTACCGTGATGACGCTCCACTATACTTTGACATAAGGCCAGACCCAGACCTGTACCTTTCGTTTTGGTGGTGTAAAAAGGCTGGAACAGCTTTTCAAGCTGTTTTTGCGGAATTCCTGGACCGGTATCCTTCACTTCCAATTCGACAAAATCCCCTTCTTCATGAGTAGAAATGGTCAGTACTCCCTTTTCTCCCATGGCTTCCATCGCATTACGCGATAAATTAAGCAGCAATTGCTTGATTTCCTTAGTGTTCAGAT
>NZ_JCAJRU010000075.1:0-19887 GCF_059447605.1 Paenibacillus sp. N119s
TAGCGGTACATGAAGCCCGTCCTTTTGTATTGGTGTTACCTGGCGGTGGCTACGAGCATTTGGCCTCACATGAAGGAGAGCCGATCGCCCAGTGGTTAAATGATTTAGGTATTCACGCGGGTGTGCTGGAGTATCAGGTCGGCGATTTCGAGGTTACCTCCTTGCTGGAGGATGTTGAACATGCCCTACAGTGGATTCGCCAAACACCGCATGACTGGCTAGTGATCCCTGATCAAGTGGGTCTCATCGGTTTTTCAGCAGGCGGTCACTTGGCCTCCATTGTGTCCACGATTGGAGCAGAAAAACCAAATCTTCTGATGTTGGGGTACCCTGTAATATCATTGCATGAGCCTTATACGCATATTGGAAGCCGTACGCATTTTTTAGGCGAACAGCCGACCTCGGAGCAGCTTCAAGCCTTTTCATCCGATCGGCAAGTGACTGCACAGACACCCCCAACTTTTATGTGGACAACGGCCAATGATGGCGCTGTACCGGTAGAAAATAGCCTGTTGTTCGCTTTCTCATTGTCTAGGGAGCATATTCCGTTTGAACTGCATGTATTTGAAGAAGGGCGGCACGGATTGGGACTGTCTGAGGACAACCATGAATGCCGACAATGGCTTGACCTGGCGGAAAAATGGCTTCAAAAACATGGATATGCGCAGGCAAGACAGCAGATGACAACCCGACTGTTTATCGCAGGAGACTCTACTGCAGCCCAAAAAGGGGCAGCCGAAAAACCGATGACAGGCTGGGGCGAACATTTGCAAGCTTATTTTGGCCCAACTGTGCATGTGGACAATCGTGCCGTCAACGGACGAAGCACCAAATCCTTTATAGCAGAAGGGCGATTAGCTGATATTGAAAAAGATATTCAAGCTGGCGATTATCTGTTTATTCAATTTGGACACAACGATGAGAAAAAAGAAGACCCCGCGCGCTACACCGATCCTGATGGAGAGTACCGTCTAAACTTAATTCAATTCATTCAGTCCGCTCGGGAACGTGGTGGAATTCCAGTACTGTTGACCTCGGTCAGCCGCCGCCGCTTTACCGCAAACGGTGAACCTGATCCGCTGGCCGTGGGAACCTATCCCGCTGCCATGAGACAAGTTGCCAAGGAAACTCAGACGCCGTTGCTCGATATTTTCAAAGCATCACAGCAGCTTTATCGTTCCATGGGTGAACAAGAGTCTCAGCTTCTATTTATGCATTTGCCTGAAAAAACGCATCCTAATTACCCGGCTGGTATAGCAGATAATAGTCATTTTTCGGACGAAGGAGCAAAGAAAATCGCCCAGTTGGTAGCTGAAGCGATTCGTCAAAGTACGGAGCTGTCTGCATTAAAACCACGTATGATCGAAAGAAATCTAGATCGCAGTGAGACGCTTGCGCACCAACTTGTCAACTAATACCAAGTGCCAGATATGTTAATACGAAAACGGACCTCGAGCGTATCACGCTGATGTCCGTTTTTATTCTGTTATAGACAAATTTGGTTCAGATATAGAGAATAGCCCAAGAAAATTAAGTATATTAAAATGAATTTCTTCAATTGTCATATTTTAATTCTTTTATATCTTATAGGACTTTAGAATCATTTTATTGTATTATTTTGACAACATTTGTCGAATGAAGTGAAATCAATAATTTTACATGGTATATTTTAGGAGCTCATACCATACATAAGGAGGATTTTTTAATGAATACTAAGAAAATATTATTATCAACAGCTATGTCTTTGGGACTCCTTGGAAGTATTATCGTTCCTAGTGCGTCCGCATCAGTAGGCCCTTCTCCAGTAATTACACCTATTGTAGAAGTTAATGGAGTATACTACAGAACGGCTACGTTGCCACGTAATTATTCCTATGCGCTGTCAAACTACCCAGGGGATACTTATAAAGTGGCGAGCGGAAATGTCACCGTTTCCGCTTCCGGCGTGGTAACTACCACCACTGCAACGAATGCAAGAGTCGAGATTTACGCCGGTAACGGTAAATTGAGAATGGTGTATACCGTTAAGGTAAACTAGGAAAAAGCGGTAAAGAAAGCACTGCCCGTCTATTGGGCAGTGCTTTCTTTATTAGGCTATAATCCTACTAGGGTGTGTACGCAAACTGTGAAGCCGTCCTCTGGGTTGCCCGTATCGGTGCTTCATGGGATTATTTACCCAATTATGATGGCCCTTGGTCTTCAGCCTACAGCTTTTTCTGGCGTTCGTGGTTGATGTACTGGGGAATCCGCTCCGCTTTGAGTTGACACTAGGACAGGCAGATGATTCGGTAATGGATTCCGAACAAGCGAGACCGAAGAAAAAAGCGGGCGTATGACTAGGATACGTATAAAGAACGGCCAATTAATCGACTACTTTTTTAATAAAATGAAAAATTATCAGAACTATAACACCTGATTAAGCTTGCTTTCGGGTTCTTCACCGTTTTTTATATGTTTTATATTATTGACAAAAAAATCATATCTTTTTTTATGCAACTTGACGCCATCTGGCATGCCAGCAGTATGGGGAGTAAGTATGACATTACTCAGATTCCTTAGTTCGCTGTCAATTGAAAGCGGTTCAGATTCAAACACATCCAAGCATGCTCCTGAAATTTCTTTATCTTTTAAAGCAGCTATTAAGTCATTTTCATTGACAATCCCACCGCGAGCCGTATTGATAAAAAGTGCGGCATTCTTCATCTTTTTGAATACTGCTTTATCAATCAGTTGTTTGGTTTGCGGATTCAGTGACGTATGTACAGTGACTATATCTGATACGCTTACAAGATTATCGAAATCCGTCATTTTTACAAAGCTGTCAGGTTGTACAACGGCATGTCTAGCATTAACCAGCACATTCATATCAAAAACCCTGCAAAACTCAGCTACTTTTTTACCGACAGCACCAAAGCCGATAATCCCTATCGTTTTACCTTTTAATTCACTTCCTGTATAGTCCAACTGTTTTTCATCTATTCTGGTTTTCATGAATCTATCAAGGTAGGGTATGTTTTTATAATAAGACAACATCAGCGCCATTACATGCTCGGCCACTGCCTGCGCATTCACTCCTGCAGCATTAGCTACCCAAACACCTAGTTGCGTGCAGGCATCAATATCTACATTATCATACCCTGCACCCGTCTGTACCAGTTTCAATTTTTTTGCCATGGAAAGTAAGTCGCGATCCACTTTGATATGTTCAGGTATGATAACCTGGCAGTCTCCAATATGATGCAGAATTTCTTTTCCCGGCGACACAATTACAATATCCCAGTCATTAGGAAAATATCTTTTAATATTTGATTTAGAAATTTGTGTAAAATAGCCTACTATAAGAATTTTCATTGTCAAGCCACCTCCAATTTCTTTGTTTTTACAATAATATGTTTATTGATATTTGTAAAATTGAAAGTTTATATAAATTCTACATAGACTTAGCCACATCCTTATCGAAATCAACGCCAAAAAAGCCTTGAACACGCTCGCTGTCTTGTCATAGCGGGTTGCCAAGCGCCAATACTGTTTCACTTGATTAAAAAAAGCCCTTACGATTAAATGCTCTTATTTTTACGTATCCTTGTCGTAAACTCGCTTCTTTCGCCGGTTGCGTTTTGTTCCTTTATTAAGGCCATAATCACATCGGTATCATGCGCCTGATCCGCCAAAATTTCTCGATTCTGTAAATCCAGCTTCGAAAGATACGGGGGGCAAAAGCATCTGAACGACTCCCCATTCACGGTCTGTTAATTTGTATCTTCGTCCCATATCTCTTATTTTACCAGAATGTTCTCTTGATTTACAGTTTGCGTACACACCCTAGCTATTGCAATGTATTCATGAGATGCTTAAAAATTAGTTACCGCACTCTTTAATTTTCCTTTTACTAGGATAAACAATCTACCTCTCCAAAACAAATCCTATCACTAAAGCAGCGAATAATGAACAACAAAAAACCCTTGCTAAGCAAGGGTTTTTGAGGAAATGGGCCCTGAGGGACTCGAACCCCCGACCAATCGGTTATGAGCCGACCGCTCTAACCAACTGAGCTAAGGGCCCTCAAAAAAATATGTATATTCACGCTACATATTTGTAACAGCAACGTTAATTAACATACAACATTTTCTTGTGTTTCGTCAATAGTTTTTTAAAATTTTCTTTTTAATTTTTTTTATGACCCTACAGAATAAATCGGACACCATAGCGACCTTTGCGCGAGCGGTACACCTCCACTGCGCGGGGGTCATTGTAGCCATACATCCAACCATCATGTTCTAGCCTTTTTGCCAGACATCCTGCTTGGAATTTAGTCGTGTACAGTCTGCCATAGTAAACCCAATACATCCGAACTCCCCTTTTCACATGATAGTAGGTGTTAGTGTATCCGGATCGAATTCGATTTACACAGCTTGATTTATAACAATCTATACTGAATGCAAAGTGACTGTACTGCACGATCTATTAGCTCTGCTATCTCTATATGCTCAGCCTTATTTGCCAAAGGAAGCCGGGTCTTGGCGCCAGGAACGCAGCAGCTCCATTTCTTCCTCCTGAATGGTTCCTTCACGCAAGGCGACCTCCATCAAAGCGGTGTAATTGGACAAGGTTTGCAGCTTCACTCCTGCTTCTTCAAAAGCTTGAGTGGCTTTGTCCAACTGGTAGCTGAAAATAGCCAGTACAGCTAACGGCTGGGCGCCTGCTTGCTCTACAGCCTGGGCTGCTTTAATAGAGCTTCCCCCGGTAGAGATGAGGTCCTCGATGACCATAACCTTTTGCCCGGCGCTGATGCGACCCTCGATTTGGTTCTCTTTCCCATGTCCTTTAGCTTTGTCTCTGACATAAGCCATTGGCAGATTTAGCTTTTGTGCCACCCAGGCAGCATGAGGAATCCCTGCTGTGGCTGTGCCGGCAATAACCTCTGTTTCGGGGTATTGTTCACGGATGATAGCCGCAAAAGAGTCTGCGATCAGTTCACGCACCTCCGGGTAGGACATGGTCAGGCGGTTGTCACAGTAGATAGGGGATTTAATGCCTGATGTCCATGTAAAAGGCTGCTGTGGACGCAGTGCCACTGCTTGAATGCGCAACAGATGGGATGCAATTTGCTCTGGTATATTGTTTAATGTAGTCATACTTGTAACATCTCCTCAATAATATGTTTTGCTGCGGCGCGTGGGTCTGGTGCCGCCGTGATCGGCCGTCCAACGACAATATAGCTGCTGCCTTGGGCAATGGCTTGTCCGGGTGTGAGCACACGAGATTGATCACCTGTAGCGCTGCCTGCCGGGCGTATGCCCGGGGTTATGGTTTTAAAGTCAGATCCGCATACAGCACGAATCGCAGGCACTTCTAATGGGGATGCTACCACACCGTCCAGTCCAGCTTCACGTGTCAATTGTGCATAACGGACGACTGTATCCTGCACCGTGCCAGGAATGCCCAGCTCCGTATTCATGGTCGTCTGATCTGTGCTGGTCAACTGTGTGACTGCAATAATTAGCGGCATGGCAAGCGAGCTGTCTGCGGAAATCGCTGCTTCGGCTCCGGCTCTGGCTGCAGACATCATACTGCGTCCTCCAGCAGCGTGTACATTAAACATATCCACGCCTAGACGGGTAATACTCTCTGCTCCTCCCCGTACCGTGTTGGGGATATCATGCATTTTCAAATCCAGAAATACGGAATAACCTCTTGATTTTAATTGTTTTACAAAAGCTGGTCCTGCGCTATAAAACAGCTGCATCCCCACTTTTATATAACAAGGAATTCCCTCAAGCTGCCGAATGAACTGCTCAGCCTGTTGTGCATCCGGGTAATCTAACGCAACCATCAGCCGTCCTGCCATCTGCTGAAATGCTTCGTTCACCGTTCTACATCCCCTTTTCACATCATTTCGGGTATATGTGCCCGTGATAAAGGACATCCGCCAGCAAAAGCTGATGAATGTCCTTCCCATTACTACTTATTTTCCATCTATTTATAACTCGTTAGTTGCTGAGAACTGGCATCGACTCGGATGTGAAGTTAATCGTCTCCAGCATTTTTAACAAAGCGCGTACTGTATCCAGTGAGGTCATGCAGACAACGCCGTTCTCAACCGCTTCGCGTCGAATGCGGAACCCGTCACGCTCTGGCGTTTTGCCTTTGGTCAGCGTATTGAAGACAAAGTTGGCTTCACCTGTGCGGATCATATCCAGAATATTCGGATTGCCCTCACTTAGCTTGTTAACAGTGTTTACTGGAATGTGGGCCTGTTCCAATGCAGCTGCCGTTCCACCTGTAGCAATAATTTTGTAGCCCAGTCTATAAAAGCCCTGCATCAGCTCAACCGCTTCTTCTTTATCCTTATCCGCTACCGTGATGATGATCGCTCCGGTGGATGGAATTTTCATCCCTGCGCCTACGAGTCCTTTGTATAATGCTTTGGCGTACTGGATATCGCGTCCCATAACTTCACCTGTAGATTTCATTTCAGGCCCCAGTGTCGGCTCTACACGACGCAGCTTGGCAAAGGAGAATACAGGAACCTTAACCGAGACATAATTACTCTCAGGCCAAAGCCCGTCTGTATAGCCTGCATCTTTGAGCTTGCCGCCCAAAATGGCTTGTGTCGCCAGGTTTGCCATCGGAATATTCGTAACTTTGCTAAGGAAAGGAACCGTCCGTGAGGAACGAGGGTTAACCTCGATGACATACACCTCATCCTGATGAATGACGAACTGAATGTTCACCAGACCAATCGTTTTCAATTCCTTGGCAATGCTGATCGTAATGTCCACGACTTTTTGCTTTAGCTCGTCAGACAAGTGCTGCGGCGGATATACCGCGATCGAGTCACCTGAGTGAACTCCTGCCCGTTCCACATGCTCCATGATCCCTGGTACTAGAACCGTTTCACCGTCACAGATGGCATCGACTTCAACTTCTTTGCCCAGCATATAACGGTCGATGAGCACGGGATGTTCCGGATTGATTTTAACCGCTTCTTCCATGTACCGCAGCAATTCCGTATCTGAGTACACAATTTCCATAGCGCGTCCGCCCAGGACGTAGGAAGGACGTACCAGAACCGGATACCCCAATGCCTGGGCAGTTCCTACCGCTTCATCTACCGAGGTGACCGTATTGCCTTTAGGCTGTGCGATAGCAAGGCGAGACAGAAGCTGTTCGAACTTTTTCCGGTCTTCTGCTTCATCGATACTTTCCAGACTCGTACCCAAAATATTCACGCCTGCCGCACTTAGTGGGGCTGCGAGGTTAATCGCCGTTTGACCGCCGAACTGGACGATGACACCGATCGGTTTCTCCTGCTCGATGACGTTCATTACATCTTCGAAGAAAAGTGGCTCAAAGTAGAGACGATCCGACGTGTTAAAGTCCGTAGATACAGTCTCTGGGTTGTTATTAATAATTACCGCTTCGTAACCCGCTTTTTGAATAGCCCATACCGCATGTACGGTGGAGTAGTCAAATTCAATCCCTTGACCGATCCGAATAGGTCCAGAGCCGAGTACAATGACTTTCTCTTTGTTAGATGGAATGACTTCGTTTTCCACCTCATAAGAGGAGTAATAGTACGGAGTTGTAGCTTCAAACTCGGCTGCGCACGTATCTACCATTTTGTAGACAGGACGCAGGTTTTGATTTAGACGGAATTCACGAACCTCAGACTCGGTTGTCATACTCTTCTGTTGACCCATACTGCGAATCTCGGCAATGGAGCGGTCGGTAAAACCTTTTCGTTTGGCCTGATAAAGTGTTTCCGAGGACAGCTCAGACTCTCCAGCGATAATGGATTCGAACTTAACAATTCCTTCTACCTTATCGAGGAACCACCAATCAATTTGGGTTATATCTTGAATATCCTGTTGCTTCCAGCCGCGGCGGAACGCCTCGGCTACCAAGAACAAGCGCTCATCATCTGCTTGGCGCAGGCGATCCTTAAGCACCTCATCAGATAGTTGATCGGCACCCTTGAGATGCAGGCGATGCACACCAATTTCCAGAGAACGAACCGCTTTATGGATAGACTCTTCAAATGTACGTCCGATGGCCATGACTTCACCGGTTGCTTTCATCTGTGTGCCAAGCTTGCGGTTGGCAGAAATGAACTTGTCAAATGGCCAGCGTGGTATTTTACTCACGATGTAATCCAATGTCGGCTCAAAGCAAGCATACGTTTGTCCTGTTACTGGGTTCACAATTTCATCCAATGTGTAGCCTAATGCAATTTTGGCCGCCATTTTGGCAATTGGATATCCTGTTGCCTTGGAAGCCAATGCCGAGGAACGACTCACCCGTGGGTTGACCTCAATCACGTAGTATTGATAGCTGTGCGGATCCAGCGCAAACTGTACATTACAGCCGCCTTCGATATTGAGGGCGCGGATAATTTTCAGAGAAGCGGAGCGCAGCATTTGATACTCACGATCTGACAGCGTCTGGCTCGGCGCTACAACGATACTGTCGCCAGTGTGCACGCCCACCGGATCGAAGTTCTCCATGTTGCAGACAACGATGCAGTTGTCATTGCCGTCACGCATAACTTCATACTCAACTTCCTTCATACCTGCGATACTTTTTTCCACTAAGCATTGCCCGATTGGACTGTAACGCAAGCCAGAGCTCACTGTTTCACGCAATTCTTCTTCTGTGGCGCAGATCCCACCGCCTGTTCCCCCGAGCGTATAAGCCGGGCGAACGATAATGGGATAACCAATTTCGTTAGCAAACTCCAGTGACTCTTCCAGTGTTGTTACAATTACGCTTTCCGGTACTGGCTGTTCCAACTCACGCATCAAGTCGCGGAACAAGTCCCGATCTTCAGCTTTTTCAATTGAATTCAGTTGAGTTCCCAGCAGTTTAACGTTTTCGCGTTCCAACACCCCAGCGCGAGCCAGTTCCACTGCCATATTCAAACCTGTCTGCCCTCCCAGCGTAGGAAGGAGACCATCCGGACGCTCCTGGCGGATAATCTGTGTTACAAAATCAAGTGTAATCGGCTCGATGTATACTTTATCTGCCATATTGGTGTCTGTCATGATGGTTGCCGGGTTACTGTTGATCAGTACTACCTCGACGCCTTCTTCTTTGAGCGCTTGACAAGCTTGTGTACCAGCGTAATCGAATTCTGCTGCCTGACCGATGACGATAGGACCGGAACCGATCACGAGTATTTTTTTAAGTTCTGTATTTTTCGGCATATTAGCGCTCTCCTCTCACTGCGGCGGCGATAGCAGCCTGACGCGGTTGCTTGGGTTGATTTCTTTTGTGCTCACGGATCATTTCCAGAAAGCGATCAAACAGGTAGCCATTATCGTAAGGACCAGGCGCAGCCTCTGGGTGGTATTGCACTGAAAACGCGGGATACTTGGTATGTTTAAGACCCTCAATCGTTTTATCGTTGTTGTTAATATGCGTCACTTCAAGCTCCGTTCCTTGAATCGATTCCTCATTCACTGTGTAGCCATGATTTTGTGAAGTGATGAAGCAGCGCCCGCTCTCCAGTTCTTTCACCGGGTGGTTACCACCGCGATGTCCGAATTTCAGCTTTTCCGTATCTGCTCCCGAAGCTAAGGCGAACAACTGGTGTCCCAAGCAAATTCCGAAAATTGGGTATTCTCCTAGCAGTTCAGCCACTGTACGAACGGCATGTGGTACGTCTTTTGGATCTCCAGGACCGTTGGACAGCTGGATACCGTCCGGATCCAAGCGACGAATTTCCTCGGCGGTAGTATCATGTGGAACGACGACCACATCGCAATCCCGTTTATTCAGTTCGCGCAGGATGCCACTTTTAGCACCATAGTCAATCAATACGATGCGTTCTCCGTTGCCAGGGCTGCTGTACGGATGAGGAGTAGAGGTCAAAGGAACCTGATTACGCAGTTCTTCGATGGTCAAGTCGGACATCATTTCTTTTAGTTCTTCCAACGGCTGGGAACCAGTCGTTAAAATGCCCTTCATCGTGCCATGATGGCGAATAATCCGGGTGAGCATGCGGGTGTCGATGTCGCTAATGCCAATGATGCCATATTCCTTCAGCAAATCGCCCACGCTGTATTGAGCACGCCAGTTACTTGGCGCTGGCTCGTAATGTCGAACAGCAAAGCCGTGGACATAAGGCCGTACCGATTCAAAGTCATCACGAGTTATTCCGTAATTTCCAATCAGCGGGTAAGTCATGGTTACGATTTGTCCGCAATAAGAGGGATCCGTCAGCACCTCTTGATAGCCTGTAATCCCTGTGTTGAAAACGACCTCGCCTGTTTTTTCACCTTCCGCACCAAATGATGTGCCTGTAAACAGCGTGCCGTCCTGAAGTAACAATCTTGCCTGCATCCCGTCTCACTCCTCTATATTGTTTCCTGCTATAAGGTTCTATTTTTTAGTAGTTGTGTATTATTGCGCTTCGTCGGCAGACCATACCAGTTTGCCGTCTACCCAAGTTTTCACAGGCCAGCCTTTGAGCTTCCAGCCTGTAAAAGGAGTGTTGCGTCCTTTGCTGGCAAACGTCTGTGGATCAACCGCCTGCTCCTGCTCCAGATCAATCATGGTCAGGTCAGCGGGTGCTCCCTCTTCCAGGCGTCCCGTATCAAGTCGGAAGACACGCGCTGGATCAGTCGTCATACGGCGTACCAGAAAGTCCAGCGTCCATTTTCCGGTAGCTACGAATTTGGTGTACAACAGCGGAAAGGCTGTCTCAAATCCGACGATTCCAAATGGCGCCAGCTCCATGCCTTTTGCCTTCTCTTCCTCGCTGTGTGCTGCATGGTCAGTTACGATGATATCAATCGTGCCGTCTTCCAGCCCCTCAATGCATGCCTGGACATCACGCGGAGAGCGGAGCGGAGGATTCATTTTCCAGTTAGCATCCAGTCCAGGAATATCTTCATCGGAAAGTACCAAGTGATGCGGGCATACCTCAGCAGTGACCTTGATGCCAAAGGATTTGGCATGGCGGATCAATCGCACCGATTGCTCTGTACTCACATGGCATACATGATAATGTGCCCCGGTTGCCTCGGATAGCAGGATATCACGTCCGACATGGATGGCTTCAGATTCATTGGGTATACCTTTGAGCCCGTGACGCTTGGCAAATTCACCGTCTGTTACTGCTGCTCCTACAACAAGTGTGTTATCTTCACAGTGTGCAATGACCGGCATATCCAGCGCTTTGGCGCGTGACATGGCATCCTTCATCATTTGTGCGCTTTGCACTCCGACTCCATCATCAGTAAAGCCGATGGCACCTGCTGCCTTGAGCGCTTCAAAATCCGTCAGTTCACGTCCCAGCTCGTTTTTCGTGATGGCTGCGTAAGGAAGCACCTTGGCGAGCCCGGCTTCCTGCCCCTTTTTCAGCACCAGCTGAACCGTGTCCACATTGTCCGTCACCGGACGTGTGTTTGGCATGCAGGCAATCGTGGTAAATCCACCTTTCACCGCAGCGCGACTGCCTGTTTCAATTGTTTCTTTATATTCAAAACCAGGTTCTCTCAGATGCACATGCATATCGATTAAACCGGGGATGACTAGCTTTCCCTGGGCGTCGATTTTGTCGACTTCGAGCTCTTGCCCGGATGCCCCTTCTTCCTTAATGAGGCTAATCCCGGCTTCCGCATTTGCGATAGCCACAATTTTTCCGTCAGCGATGAGAATGGATTTTAATTCTGTCTCGCCCTGCTCGTTCAATACGCTTGCATTCATAATTAATTGTTTCATCTGAAATATTCCTCCGCTCAGGTTTTTTGCAACGTTTCCTACGATTCTGCTGACAGCTTCTACAGCTTCATTGCCCGTTCCATAACCGCCATACGGATCGGAACTCCGTTGGCCATTTGCGGAAAAATTCGCGATTGCTCGCTTTCCACCACTGCACTGTCGATCTCCACATTCCGATTCACTGGAGCCGGGTGCATGATAATTGTTCCGGACTTAAGGCTCGCTGCTCTTTCTTCTGTCAAACCGTACTGCTCTCGATACTCATCCGCTGAGCGCAACATTCCTTCAGCATGCCGTTCCAGCTGTACCCGCAGCATCATAACTACGTCTGCTTGCAAAGCTTCTTGCATCGGTACATAAGGCGCGTACGTTGCAAGATCAGGTGCTTGCATATTATCCGGTGCGCAGAAGCTAACCTTGGCTCCGAATTTTTGCAAAGCCCACAAATTCGAGCGAGCTACACGGCTGTGCAGAATGTCGCCTATGATGGATACTCTCAAGCCTTTCAGCTCACCGAAAGTTTTGCGCATGGTGTAAAGGTCCAGCAGAGCCTGCGTTGGATGCTCATTGTTGCCGTCCCCCGCATTAACCAGCGGAATACTGACCTTCTCAGCAAGCTCTTGCAGCACTCCGGCTGGCTTTAACCGGATGACTCCAGCATCTATGCCCATGGATTCGAGCGTACGCACCGTATCGTAGATGGACTCCCCTTTTTCCACACTGGAAGCCGCAGCGGAAAAGTTCAAAACCTGAGCGCCTAGGCGCTTCTCCGCCATTTCAAAAGAAAAGCGTGTGCGTGTACTATTTTCAAAAAACATGTTGGCCGCGAAGCGTGACTGTAGAACTGGAATCAGTTTTTGCGGCTGTGATTCCCAGTAATGAGCACGATCCAGAATCGACTCAATTTCATTTCGACTAAGTTCTTTTAATCCGAGCAGGCTACGTTCTCTAAGTTGACTGGCTGTTGTGATCATACCTATTCCCCCCGGTTCTGAATGATCGTCACTTCGTCCTTACCGTCCGTCTCCTGAAGTGCTACTACGATTTCCTCAGATTTGGAGGTCGGGATGTTCTTGCCGATGTAATCTGGACGAATCGGAAGCTCACGGTGTCCGCGATCTGCTAGCACAGCCAGCTGAATCATTTGCGGTCGTCCGCAGTCCATCAATGCATCCATTGCCGCGCGAATGGTGCGGCCTGTGTACAGCACATCGTCAAAGAGAATGACTTTCTTATCATGAACCGATACGTCGGCAGGATTCATCAAAAGCTCTTTTCCATTTCCTTTCGCCTCGGCAACGCTGCTTCGGTCATCCCGGTAGGCTGTGACATCCAGCTCTCCCCATGGAATCGGTGCGCCTTCAATCTCAGCAATTTTTTCAGCCAAGCGCTGCGCCAAATGAACTCCGCGTGTGCGAATGCCTACTAGCACACAATCGTCGATACCCTTGTTTTTCTCCAAAATTTCATGTGCAATCCGCGTTAATGCCCGACGAATCGCAATTTCATCCATCAGTACATGTGTTTCATAACTCATGCTTCCAGCCTCCTCAGGTGATGTTCCCTTCAGACCTGGTCCCGTGTTCGGATACAAAAAAGACTCCTTGCCCAAGTTTGGCAAGGAGTCTCGTATGAACAGTCTTCCACTGTTCTCCGATCTGTCGGACACACTGAAGACATACCGCCGCAGCGGATGCACTGATCAGTGATCCATTCACGTTACCTTGCCAGCCTCACGGGACTGATTTAAAGGTGCTATTCAGGATTTCCTTTGTCCTGCTTCTTATAGTGCGAGATGGCTAACCATCTCTTGGACAAAGTTCATCGCAACTACAAGAAGTATGACAGATTGAAAATCTCGTGTCAACACCCGTTCAACCGGAACCACCGGAAGCACTTTAATAAATATACATCATATCTGTATAATTATCCATAGTTGTTTTTACCCATTCCTTGTCTCACAATAAAAAAACCGCCATTTAGGCGGTCTAAATTAATGATTTATTCAAGTTTTTGAATAGAAAAGCAGTTCATCATTGTTTTAGCGACTACGCAAGGACGTTAATACGTCCTCCATATCAGGAGGGATTGGTCTGCTAAATTCCAAGTATTCTCCCGTAGTTGGATGCTTAAATCCCAGTACCGCTGCATGCAGGGCTTGGCCCTCCATACGAACTCCTTTACTGCGTCCATACATAGGATCGCCAACCAATGGATGCCCAATGAATTTCATGTGAACACGAATTTGATGTGTGCGCCCTGTCTCCAATTGAAGTTCAAGCAAGGTATAATCCCCCAACCGTTCAATAACGAGAAAATGGGTAACTGCATGCTTACTGTTACGTTCCGTCACCGTAAACATTTTACGATCACCTGCATCACGACCGATTGGAGCATCTACGGTTCCCTGGTCGTGGCTCAAATGACCGTGGACCAATGCTATATATTTCCGAGTCACACTATGATCCTTAAGCTGTGCTGCAAGTGATGCGTGGGCCTGATCATTTTTAGCAGCCATCAGCAGTCCTGATGTATCCTTATCAATACGGTGAACAATACCGGGGCGTAATTCCCCGTTAATGCCGGAAAGATCTTGACAGTGGTACATCAGTGCGTTAACCAGTGTTCCTGAGGAGTGCCCTGGTGCAGGATGCACGACTAGACCACGTTGCTTGTTAATGACAATAACATCCGAATCTTCGTACACGACATCTAGCGGAATATTTTCCGGCTTAATATCTACACTTTCTGGCTCAGGTACCGATAGTACAATATGATCTCCTTCAGCCAGCTTGTAGTTCGCTTTGACCGCTGCACCGTTTACCAGCACGCGACCATTCCCAATCCACAGCTGGATCTGGGAACGAGACACATCCTTCATTTCTTCGGCGATGTATTTGTCTATCCGTGTTTTGACATCTCCCGAATCTGCCGTCCATTCCAGAGATTCACCCTCCAGTTCGTCCTCATAAGACAGATCGGTGGATTCGCTGTTTTCATTCACTTCGTTCATGCTATGACTTCCCTTCAACGCTATCATTGCCGTTCCCTTTTTCCCGACGTGATTCCAGCAATGTATCTAAAATAATCAGTGCAACACCGATGACAATCGCCGAGTCTGCCACATTAAAAATCGGGAATGTGTAGCTTCCAAAATTGAACTGCGCAAAATCAACCACTTCTCCCGAGATAGCCCGATCTAGAAAATTACCGACCGCTCCCCCAAGCACCAAACTTAGCGCCACAGGCAGCAGCTTCTGCCCAGCTTTGACTGTTTTTCTCAGGTACCATACGATACCGATCACGACTACAATTGTAATCACGATAAAAAGCCAGCGTTGCCCTTCCAAAATTCCAAAAGCAGCTCCACGGTTACGATGGGAAGTGATTAAAAAGAAATTGCCGATGACCGGTATTTGCTCATACAATTCCATCCGCGTAGCTACCAAATATTTGACTCCCTGATCAATCAAAAAAATAATTAACGCAATACCAAAATAAATCACAGTCCTTCGTCACTCCGATCCGCTTATATCCGTTGTCGAACCCATTTATTGTAGCATAAGCCTTCTCAGATCGTCCACGAGTCCCGCCGGCTATCCAGCACAGTCCATACATGGAATGAACTCGATCACATTTGATTAGAATTTCCTATGTAAAAGAGGTCTTCCCGGTGCACACTACAAGGAGCATACCTGACACAACGCATGCATGTAAATCTTGAACAAGGAGAGGATTCCATGTCCCCATTGACGGAGCAACAGTTGCAGGGCTTGCGTAACGAACTGCTGGAACGCAAAAAGGAAATTGAGCATCGTTTGCAAAACAACGACCATTACGGACTCGGCGATTCTCAACGCGATCAAACTGGTGAGCTTTCTCCCATTGATAATCATCCAGGCGATCTGGCTACCGAAACCTATGAGCGAGCCAAAGATATTTCCTTACTGGAGCATGACGAGTTTCAATTGGAACGGATCAAATCAGCCTTGATGGCTATGGACAAGGGAACCTATGGGATCTGCGCTGCCAGCGGTAAACCCATTCCCTATGAACGCCTGCTGGCTGTTCCCTACACCATTTACTGCAAAGAATACAGTCCTGAAACCGAAGTATCCAACAATCGTCCGGTAGAGGAGGAATTTCTCGCTCCTGCGTTCGGTAGAACAAGCTTGGATGAGCGTGAAGAACAAAACGGCTTTGACGGTGAAGATGCTTGGCAGATCGTTGAAAACTGGGGTACCTCTAACTCCCCAGCCATGGCGGAAAGTGGAGAAGTCCACAGCTATGATGATATGGAAATTGAAGCCGGCGATGATAATATGGGCTTCGTAGAGCCATATGAAAGCTTTGTCGCTACTGACATTTATGGCAGAAATGTCTCCATTGTCCGCAGTTCTATTTATCAGCGATATTTAGAAGACGGCGAGGGTGAAGGTCTGCTGGAGCCAGATATACAAGAGGACGAATCTTAATCTTAATAGTGAAACGTCCTAGTAGGTGGTAAGCTCTAATTGTCGCTGTACGATGCGTACAATATCAGCGATATAATCACCGATAATCGGCAAATTCAGCGCTCCGAGCACCTGCAGCACATATATAATGGTAGCGGCAAAAAAGGTAAAACCGAGCGCGATGCCGACTCCCCGGGAAATTCCTGATATTAGATTTAGCCAAAGTAACCGCCAAGGCTTATTCAGCAGCAAAGCGTAATCTGCAATACGTGTACGTTCCATCTGTTCTGACACAGTCCGTACTAGCTTTTCCACACGATTTAATTTCTCTGCCTGGTCACCTGCTAGTCCCTTATCTAAGGCTACGACAGCTTTTTCTCCCCTCATCCCTTGGAGATACCTTCCCTGTCTGCGCCTTGACCGTGCTGTCATATGCACAATCCCCCTTTTCCCATGGCTGCCCCGAACGCAGCAAACGAGCCGAAGCACGTAACGGAGGAAACCCGTTTCGGATGCTTAGGCTCGTTTTATATGCTGCCTGTTATTGTATTATGGGACAGGGGGCTTGTAATTATTCCCCAATATGAACGCCGATGGTTTTGCCGTTCACTTCTACATGTTCTGCCGGTTCGGCTTGACCAAAGGTCACAGTGGTCACCAATACGTTCTCACGCAACACAGAGTCAAAGCTTTCAATCGCCTGGCGCAGCTCGTTGTCTACATCCAACGTCAATGCCACATACTTTTCAATCGGCAGATCCAGCTTTTTACGGTAGTCTTGTACCGCGCGAACCACTTCACGTACCCAGCCCTCTTGCTCAAGCTCAGGCGTAATGTCTGTATTCAACGCTACCGTTAAGCCATAGCCGGAAGCAGATGCGAAACCTTCCTTCGCTTTTTTCTCCACCAGCAATTCCTCGGCTGTAACTTGCAGCTCTTCCCCTTCTGGAGAAGTCACATTCAGCACTCCTTTTTCTACAACAGAACGTGTGTCCTCCGCAGACATTCCCTTGAAAAGGTTTTGTAGGAATCCAACATTTTTGCCGTATTTCTTACCTGCTACCTTCAAATTCAGCTTCAGTGTAAAATCTACAAACCCGCTATCGTCCGTCTCCACATGGATATGCTTCACATTGATCTCATCTTTGATGATTTCCTCATAGCCACTCAGGTCAAAATCCTGATCCATAGACAGGATCAACTCAGACAACGGTTGACGCGTTTTCAAACCTGTTTCGTTACGGACATTGCGTGCTAATTCAACGACGCGACGTGCTGTTTCCATATCTCGTTCCAGTTCCAGATCAATTAAGGATTCATTAGCAGACGGATAGTCATCCAGATGAACACTTTCCCCCTTGCTCAGGTTGAGATAAATATCCTCAGCAAGCAGCGGTGTGAACGGTGCAAGCAGCTTCGCCGTCGTTAACAGCACCTCGGTCAGTGTACGATATGCATCCAGCTTATCTTCTGTAAGCCCATTGCCCCAGAAACGATCGCGTGAACGACGGATATACCAGTTACTCAGCTCATCCACAAACGACTCAATCGCTTTGGATGAGTTCAGGAAGTCATTGGAAGATAATGCTTTGTCCACGACCAAAATCAGGCTGTTCAGACGGGACAAAATCCAGCGATCCAACTTGTGTGCCGACGGCTTGAATGGGTGCTGTGCCGGATCATATCCGTCAATATCCGCATACAAGGTCAGAAATGCGTGTGTATTGACAAGCGTATCTACCAGCTTCGATTTGGCTTCGCCTACGATGCCTTTGGAAAAGCGTTTGCTATTCCATGGTGCGCTGTCGGAAAGCAACGCCCAACGGAAAGCGTCTGTACCGTACTCGTCAATCACTTCCCACGGATCGATCACATTTCCCTTTGATTTGGACATTTTCTGCCCCTGCTCATCCAGTACATGGCCTGTTGCCATGACAGCTTTGTAAGGAGCTTTGCCAGTCAGCATCGTCGAAACTGCAAGCAAGCTATAGAACCAGCCACGAGTCTGGTCAATGCCTTCACAGATCATATCTGCTGGAAATTGCTGCTCAAACGTTTCATTATTCTCAAAAGGATAATGATGCTGTGCAAACGGCATAGAGCCGCTATCGAACCATACGTCGATAACTTCCGGTGTGCGAGTCATTTCGTATTTACCACATTGGCTACGAACCTTGATATCATCTACATATGGTTTGTGTAGCTCGATATCCGCCGGTACGTCCCCAATCGCACGTTCTCTCAATTCAGCAATACTGTGAGGTGCGAACTGTTCTCCAGTTTCCTCACAAACCCAGATGTTGAGCGGTGTACCCCAATAGCGATCACGACTGATGTTCCAGTCCACCAGTTCCTCCAAAAACTTGCCAAAGCGTCCTTCGCGTACATGACCTGGGTACCATTCAACTTGGCTGTTGTTAGCAATCAGCTGATCCTTGATCGCAGTTGTTTTGATAAACCAGCTGTCCATCGCATAGTACAATAATGGAGTATCGCAGCGCCAGCAGAACGGATAACTGTGCTCATATTTTTCCTTGCTGTACAACAAACCTTTTTCGGACAGCATTTTCACAATATCTACATCGCAATCTTTCACAAAACGACCTGCAAAATCAGTGATTTCAGCTACATAGTTACCTTCAAGGTCCACTACGTTGATAAACCCAACGCCATTTTCACGGCATACGCGATAGTCATCCTCACCATGTGCCGGAGCCATATGAACGATACCTGTACCGCTGGAGTCTGTTACGAACTTCGCGCCCAGAATTTGGTTACCCTTTTCCACCTGAAAATAAGTAAATGGCGGGGTATACGTTTGGCCAACCAGTTCTGAACCGGACAGCGTGCCAATCACTTCATGTTCGCCTTTAATTACGTCCTCAACCAAATTTTTGGCAACGATGTATACACCATCTTCCTGCTTGACACGTGCGTATTCCAGCTCAGGATTAACCGCGAGCGCCACGTGACTCGGCAAAGTCCAAGGTGTTGTCGTCCAGGCAAGTACATATTCACCACTGCTATGCAGCTTGAATTTGGCAGTGGCACTCAGATCCTTTACATCTTTATAGCCCTGTGCAACTTCATGGGAGCTTAGCGTTGTCTGACAATCCGGGCAATACGGACTCACACGATGACCACGATATAGCAGATCTTTTTCATGAATTGTCGCCAAAATGTTCCATACGCTCTCAATATAGTTATTGTCCAGGGTAATGTATGGATGATCGAGGTCTGTCCAGTATCCGATCGCTTCAGTTAAATCGCGCCACTGCTGCTCGTACTCGAACACGCTCGCCTTACATTTTTTAATAAACTTCTCAACGCCATATTCTTCAATTTCAGGTTTGTGGGAGATCCCCAGTTGCTTTTGCACACCCAGTTCTACTGGCAGGCCATGCGTATCCCAGCCTGCCTTACGTACGACACGGTATCCCTTCATAGTCTGATAGCGGCCAACAAAGTCCTTAATTACACGACCCAACACATGACCGATATGCGGTTTGCCGTTAGCAGTTGGTGGACCCTCATAAAACACAAAATTAGGTTTTCCTTCACGATGGGTGATGGATTTACGGAATGTGTCTTCCTGCTTCCATTTGCTTAGTATGCGTAGGTCACGGGACCGTGCTTTTTCTTTGACATCTACTCTATTCATAACGTCATACTTCCTCTCTGCTCATCATTGATTGTTCTAGCGTAC
>NZ_JCAJRU010000076.1:0-19790 GCF_059447605.1 Paenibacillus sp. N119s
TGATGATCAAGTGGAGGTATCAATTGCCTCGTTTAAGCGTATGCTTGAATTGGATGCTGAGTTGGAAAATGTGCCTGTAAAGGAGACCCTCAACAATCCGGTCCTTGATCCTGTGAAAGGATGAGTGAATGATGTACAGACACGCCGTTATTTTCTGGCTTACCCTTGCTTTAGGCGCATATGGCATTGTAGATATGCTATGGAAAGGTAGCTGGGGCTTTCTTATGAGTTTACTAATCCCGGTCTTTGTGTTTGCAGTTATATTTCTGCTGTACAAATACCAGCCAGGACAACGCAACCGAACTCCAAAAATTAAACCTTCTGTGCGCACGATGACCAAAACAGCCAGTGCACGTAAGCAGCAGACTACAAACAAACGCAAAACATATCCTTTTCATGTGATTGAAGGGTCCAAGGGTAAAAATGAAGAGGAACAGCCAAAGTACCATTAATAATCATTTCCTTTAAAATGTAGCACAAAGGAGCCATCACCCGTGTTTTGAAAATGAACGGGAATAGGCTCCTTTTTTCTTTTTTAAACTCAACTCTAACCTCCAGTAAATGGTATCTACTTCATGGCATACATGGTATCTTTCATCAATTGATACTTACTATACTGCTGCTGGTAAGAAGTGATGCTCCATTTGTGGAAAAAAGCTTCTCCTGCCTGCATACCTGAAGCGTATAACAAATCACTTTGTTCGGGTGAAATGCTGAATTGTGCTGTTCGGATACCCAAAGTTGGAATTTTAATGGTCCGATATCGATTCTCCTGCTCAATATACCTTTCATCATGTGCCGATAGCATTGTATCAAAAATAGCCTGTAGCATAGTCAGTGGGCCCCGTATATAAGAAACCTTCGTCTCCGTCCCTGTTTTGCCCACCATTTGAAAACCTACCGTTGGAATGGTTTTGGCCTCACGTTCATTTACAGGCTCATCAAAAAGCCACAAAGGCAAGTTACTAAGCAAGGCCCCATCAACAACAAATACAAATTGCTGGGAAAAGGTTTTTCCCTTAGCAAGTGCAGAATCAAGTCTTAACATAACAGGATCAAAAAAATAAGGGATGCTGGTGCTCATCCGAATGGCCTTGGCTACCTCCAGTGAAGAAGGATTAATACCAAAACGTTTGATGTCCTCAGGGAGCACCAAAATGCGGCCATTCGTAATATCTGATGCAATAATGCGCAGCTTGCCAGGAGGTAAATCCGCGAATGTACGCACTCCCTTAGCTCGTAACAACTCACGCACCCAATGCTCCAGTGCCTCCCCTGAGTAGAGCCCTTTTTTAAGAAAGATACGTGCTGCTGGGCCAACCCACTTAATGTTGAATACTGGAGAACGCCGCAACAACTTGACCAAGGGGGTTTTCTCAATTACGGCTTTCATTTCATCTGCCGTATATCCCGCAGCCAATAAAGCGGCTACAATAGCACCTGATGATGTACCTGCCAAACGATTGAATACAATATCATGCTCCTCCGCAGCCTTAACTGCACCCGCCAGCGAAATTCCCTTAACCCCTCCACCCTGGAACACAGCATTGATCAGCATAGATCAAAAAACCTCCGTTCTCTTGGGAGTAAGCAGTTCTACTGCTTATGTATGAGAACGGAGGTCCATATAGAACCTAAATGATCCAATTTATATCATAATTGATAATAATTTTGAAGAAGTTGAATGAGTCCGTATGGATTTTTGCGCAAATGCTGTGCACTAAAATAAATATCCCCTTTAACCTGCTTATAATTCTCGTTTAGTTCAAGCTGCTTAATTAGCTCTTGCGCTGATTGCCATCCTTTTTCAGGAGTACCGATTTTATAAGGTGAATGACCGATATATAGCTTAACATCTGAATTTTTGACCTCATTAGACCACCATGCGACGAGCTTGTCATATCCAGCTGCCGGGAAACCGATACTCCAGTAAATTTGTGGAGCTACATAATCAATCCATCCTTTGTTAATCCAGGTTCTTACATCCGCAAATGTCGTATCATAAGCTGTAACGCCTGCCTTGGTGTCTGAACCCGTCAAGTCCTGAGACTTGTTGCGCCATACCCCAAAAGGACTGATCCCGAATTGAACTTTTGACTTGCTGGCATGAATACTTTTGCCCAAATCGCGAACAAAACTATTCACATTATCTCTCCGCCAGTCACCCTTGTTAGAGATTTTGTTGGCATTATATGTTTTAAAGGTCGCATCATCATCAAAAGTCCCGCTGTAAGGATAAAAATAATCGTCCAAATGGACACCGTCAATATCATATCCGTTTACGACTTCCATAATCGCATCAATGACATGCTGACGTGCAGCCGGGATTCCTGGGTTAATGTACAACTGGCTACCATTCTTAACAATCCAATCCGGGTGTTGATTAGCCACATGATTAGCTGCTAAACCGCTAGTTGTTCCTGTAGAATTAGCACGGAAAGGATTAAACCAGGCATGGAATTCCATCCCCCGCTTATGTGATTCACTAATCATAAATTTCAAGGGATCATAGCCTGGATTCTTGCCTTGGGTATTGGTCAAATACTTGCTCCACGGCACAAGGTCAGACGGATAGAGCGCATCACCACTGGCACGAACCTGAACGAATACTGCATTAATTCCCATGCCTTGCAAATCATCAAGCATTTTTGTAAATTCCTGCTTTTGCTTCTCCGAGCTGCTTCGAGCAGCAGAAGAAGGCCAATCTCCATTTATAGTGGAAATCCATGCTCCGCGCATAGAAGTTGTAGCCTTTACCTGAGTCATATTCCCCTGGGAGGAACTTGAACTGTCCTCCTTAGTAGAGGTGGACGGTGTGTTGACAACGTCCTGTTCATCATTGGCTTGGGCTCCCTGATCTGTACTTACACTCCTCTGGTTGCCAGATGCTGACGAATTAGATGTTGAGCTACTGCTTCCCACAGAAGAAGTGTTCCCACTAGTAGAGGTACCTTCTTTACCACTGCTTAGCGTAATGACCCGTTCCGAGGCTTTCCAGTCTACTTTTAAGCCCAACTCTTCGCCAACAAAACGCAGTGGCACCATGACTCGCCTACTTAACATGCGTGCAGATGCATCCAATCGAACCGACTTCCCGTTCACAGTAGCGCTTTGTGCACCATTTTCCATAGATATATTTTTGTTTTGTGCTGTAATCGTTACCGTACCGGATGATGCCGACCAGTTGACCTGAGCGCCTAATCCCTCACTAATTACTCGCAAAGGGACCATTGTGACATTCGCTCCCTGCACAATATATGGTGACGCATCACTTTGCAGGGTTTGTCCGTCCAATATAATCTCAATTTCGCCAGTTGGTGCTGCTTGAACTCCAGGCACAATGGCAGTCTGTACTGCTAAGAGCAGGCCCGCAGCCATGAGCCCTATTTTCTTCCGTTTCATATCTTTTATAATCCTCCACTAACCCTGTTAATTTTAACCCCTATCTTGTCCTGCTATATAATGGATAGACGCTAATAACCGGGTTTTGTTGCGGTCAGGACAAATAAAAAAAGCATCGTCCATAAGGACTGATGCTTTTAGGAATCCCCACTCAATTCCTTGTGTATGTCATGAAGCTGGCGCAAGCGATCTTCATCTCGGCGGAAATATTCCACCAATGTCTCGATACGGGTAATGGAATCCCAGCTCAAATGGTGTTCAATACCCTCCACATCTTTATATATCAGGTCCTTGTCAACCCCAATCATATCCAGAAATTGCTCTAGCAACTGGTGGCGATCAACCAACCGTTTTCCGACCTTTTTCCCTTTCGGTGTTAAAATCAGTCCCCGATACTTCTCATATACAAGATAATCGTCCTTATCCAACTTCTGAATCATCTTGGTGACGGACGAAGGGTGCACCTCCAAACCCTCTGCGATATCCGAGACACGAGCATATCCCTTCTCATCGATCAGTTGGTAAATGCGCTCCAAATAATCTTCCATGCTTGGCGTTGGCACTTGTTTCCCTCTTTTCTGTTATTGAACGGGCGCTTACCGCCTTCATTTCCTGCATTAAACCTACTATGTAATGATACATGTTATCATCGCTTATTGGCAAGTCTCGTCCCTTCACTCACATCTATTGCCACGATTTGTTCAATTTAAGCCGGGGATACTAATATTGTCGCCCTTGTATCGTTGATTTCTGCGGAGATGCGTTAGCGTTGGACACCAGAGCACAGAGTATTTATTTCGAAAGGAGCGTTAGCCATGTCTACGCTTGAGCGTACTCCTGTCCAAACCAGAGGAACCAAGCCATTTATGCCTGATCTGGTGTTTTTTGAGCCAGACGCACTGAATTATCCCAAAGGCCAGCGTATTATGGATTGGGTCAAAGCCAAGGATATTCCGTATCGGATGACTACCTCTCACAACCGAATTACCAATTTACCAGGTGAAACTGAGGTTGAAAAGTACAGAATGGCAAAAAAGACACTGGTTGTCGGTATCCGTAAAACATTAACTTTTGACCAATCCAAGCCCTCCGCCGAATATGCCATTCCTATTTCGACCGGTTGCATGGGGCACTGTCACTATTGCTATTTACAGACAACCTTGGGGGCAAAGCCGTATATTCGCATATATGTCAACACTGACGATATCATATCAGCAGCTAAAACCTATATTGAGGAGCGCAAGCCTGAAATTACTCGGTTTGAAGCAGCTTGTACCTCCGATCCAGTTGGTTTGGAGCATATCACCGGATCGCTTGGAGACTTGATTCGTTTCATGGCAGATGAGGAATTTGGCCGACTTCGTTTTGTGACTAAATATCATCATGTCGATCCATTGCTGGATATTAAACATAATGGTCATACCCGCATCCGCTTTAGCATTAATTCCGATTATGTTATCAAACAGTTTGAACCTGCAACTTCACGCTTCGAGGAACGTATCGAAGCAGCAGGCAAAATTGCACGGGCTGGTTATCCGCTGGGATTCATCATTGCTCCTATCATTTGGTATGACGGCTGGGAAAAAGGTTACGGAGAGTTACTGCGTAGATTGGGAGAAACCTTGCCCCAGCATGCTACGAAGGATCTGACATTCGAACTAATTCAGCATCGCTTCACCAAAACATCCAAAGCTGTTATCGAGAAACGTTACCCAAAAACCAAACTAGAGATGGACATAGAGAAACGAAAGAAAAAATGGGGCCGCTGGGGCCAAAATAAATATGTTTATCCTGATGAACAACAAAATGCATTGCGGGAGTTTATTACAGAACGCATTTTTGAACATTTCCCTTTAAGTCGTATTGAATATTTCACATAACCAGCATCCAATCGGGGGTAATCCGTTGTAAATAAAGCGTTACATCTGTCATATGATCTGTTACCAGCAAAACGCCAGTGGTTACAAGCAGCAGACCACCTATTTGGATAAGGATGGAAGTATAACGGGAGGATAACCTAACACTGCCTGCCAGCAAAGCTAAGGCAAAAAATGGAATCGCAAAACCAAGCGCGTAGCCAGTAATCAACTTGAACCAAATGTGATGCTCTACTGCCGCCAAAGCGATAATAGCTGTTAGCATAGGACCGATACAAGGCGACCAGCCTGCCGCGAACCCAATTCCGATTACAAAGGAACCAGCGTATCCGGCAGGTTTCCATGTCCAGCGCAGTTTATGCTCTCTCATTAGAAACAATGGACGCACGAAACCAAGAGATATCAGACCCATGAGTATAATAAGCAGCCCCGCTACAACTCTTAGCATATCCCCATAATTGGCAAACCATTCTCCAAGCAGCCCGACACTTGCCCCTAGTGAGTAGAAAACAACCGAAAAGCCTAATACAAAAGCAAGTGTATGTCCCATCGTCCGATAGCGCACCTCCGCCTTGTGGCGCCCTTCAGCCAGTTCACGCGCTGACATCCCTGTAATATACGATAAATATGATGGATATAGTGGTAAGCAGCACGGTGAAAAAAAAGAAACTAGCCCAGCAACGATGGCCAACCCTGCGTTGACATCTGACATCATTATTTCCTCCCACCTGTCTTAGTGAACACGCAGATACAAGCCCTACCTACTAAAACATACGTATAGGCAGAGAAAAATATGATGCAAGCCAAAAAGCGTATGCCTGGGGATGATACCCAAACATACGCTCATTACATTTTTTATTGCATACTCTCTTACTTTACAATAGCGCCATTTGGCATACCATCCGGTACAGTAGCTAATGTAAGCTGATCCCCATGTGATGCTGCCAAAATCATACCCTGCGACAGCTCACCACGAAGTTTTACTGGCTTAAGATTTGTGACACAGATCACCTTGCGTCCAATCATATCTTCAGGTGTATAAAACTTCGCGATTCCCGATACCACCTGCCGTTGTTCATAACCAAGATCAAGCTGGAGCTTCAACAGTTTGTCAGCCTTCTTCACAGGCTCACAGGCGACAACCTGAGCAACGCGGAGTTCTACCTTGGCAAAATCCCCAATGCCAATCTCTTCCTTCGCCTCAGGTGCTTCTTGGCTCGCCTCAGAGGCATTCTGCGGTTGAGCTTGTGTCGCACCTTCCTCCGGTTTCTTACCTCCTGTCATTGCTTCCACGATAAAAGCAACTTCTTGCTCCGAATCCAGACGCGGGAAGATTGGATTCCCTTTAACCAGCTGTGTTCCTTCCGGGATACGTCCAAACTGCTTTCCGCTATCCCATGTAGTCAGCTCCCCTTGACGAATACCAAGCTGTTCCCAAATCTGGTGAGGTGCACGCGTCAAGAAAGGCTGAAGTAAAATGGAAGCAATACGCAAGCTTTCTACCAAATGCACCATAACAGAAGCCAATTCGCGACGTTTTGCCTCATCCTTAACCAGATTCCATGGCTGAGTCTCATCAATATACTTGTTGCTGCGGCTAATAAATTGGCTAATCGCCGTTAAAGCTACGGAAAATTCCATGTTCTCCATAGCTTCTTCTACTTTGCTATAAGTCGATGTAGCCATGTCTACCAAAGCTGCGTCGAACGAAGTTACATTGGCTTCATAAGCGGGAACTTTGCCATCAAAATATTTGTCTACCATCGCTACGGTTCGATTCAACAAGTTGCCTAGATCATTGGCCAAATCCGAATTAACACGATCTACAAAACTTTCAGGTGTAAATGTTCCGTCTGCTCCAAAAGGCACCTCGCGCAGCAAGTAGTACCGAAGTTGATCCAAACCATAACGGTCAATCAAAGTTACTGGATCTACCACATTGCCTTTAGATTTCGACATTTTTCCATCTTTCATGAGTAACCAGCCATGTGCAAATACTTTTTTAGGCAACGGAAGATCCAGTGCCATTAGCATGATCGGCCAATATATCGTGTGGAAACGTACAATCTCTTTACCTACGATATGCACATTCGCTGGCCAGAATTTGTCGTACAGCTCGGTATTGGAAGAGCCATAGCCCAAGGCTGTGATATAATTGGAAAGTGCGTCAATCCACACGTATACGACATGCTTCGGGTCCCCTTTGACCTTAACACCCCATTCAAAAGTGGTACGGGAAACAGCCAGATCCTCTAGCCCTGGCTTGATGAAGTTGTTAATCATTTCTTTTTTCCGGGATTCCGGTTGGATAAACTGCGGGTTCTCTTCATAAAATTGCAGCAACCGATCAGCATACTTGCTCATGCGGAAAAAGTAACTCTCTTCCTTGACCAGTTCAACAGGGTGTCCACTATCCGGGCTCTTACCTCCAATCACATGGCCTTCAGCATCCTTCACTACATCAACGAGCTGAGTTTCTGTATAGTAAGTCTCATCAGGAATGCTGTACCAACCTTCGTATTCTCCCTTATAGATATCCCCTTGTTTTAACAAACGATCAAAGATTTCTTGTACGACAGCCTTATGACGCTCCTCCGTAGTACGGATAAAATCGTCATTTGAGATGTCGAGCTTCCGCCACAGATCTTGGATACCTGCCACAATATCATCTACGAAACGTTGCGGCGTTTTGCCAGCTGCATTTGCTTTCTGCTCAATCTTCTGACCATGCTCGTCCGTTCCTGTCAAATAACGAACCTCATAACCCCGTAGCCGCTTGTAGCGAGCCATTGCATCCCCCGCTACAGTTGTGTAGGCATGACCAATATGGAGCTTGTCACTGGGATAATAGATTGGTGTTGTAATGTAAAATGTGTTCTCTCTAGACATATGTGTTCCTCCTGTTTTGTTCATAGCAGCAAAAGATCTATTGCCATGATAAGTACTCCAATTCATGAATTCGACACAATTGGGCACAAAAAAGACCCCCGCCCCTATGGGACGAGAGTCACCTCACGCGTTACCACCCAAATTCCCTGTACCCTCACGGAATACAAGCTTCACCAGTCACTTCTGACCGCCCATTAACGCTGGATCACGCCTCCTCCTTACGATTGCCTCTTAAGCACAGCCTAACTGTGGCAATAACGCTCGAAAAAGGTTCCTCCAGGACCATATTCAGGCTTCACTCCAGACCGGTTCTCAGCTCACTCCGGCTCTCTGCACTGGACGATTTACCCTACTCATCCCTTCACAGGAAAACAATATTAACCAAAATATAACCAAATCGGCGTAGTGCTGTCAAGTCAGACCCTTCTCGGTATGGATAGGCACACGATCTTTGTCAGATTGAGCAATCCCTTTTTGGGCAGGAGGGACCAGATCTACGCCACCTGGATGAAATGGATGACATTTAGCTATCCGCTTTGCAGCCAGCCATGAGCCTCTGAGTGCACCATGTACTTCTACCGCCTCCAGCGCGTACGCCGAACACGTTGGATAAAACCTGCAGGTAGCCGGCTTTAATGGTGAAATGTAAGCACGATAAAACTGAATCGGGGCCTGTACCACTCTGCGTGTGGTGATTTTCATTTTTAGTAGCCTCCGTGGCTGTGAGTGTGACTGCTCGTCTGTCTGAATCCCCCATCCGACTTGCTCTCAGTATGCCCAATCTTCTGTTGGCAATCTTTACAATAACCAAAAATTTCAAATTTATGCTCGACGATTTGGAATTGATCTGTCGGATCTGTCATTTGCATTGGACAAAAAGAAATCGGTAATGTTTTCTGACAGCTCAAGCAAATCATATGATGATGATGATGATGTTCATTACAGCTCACCTTGAACTTCATTCCATCCTCAAAAGATACCTGCTCCAGCACACCCAAATCCTGCATTACACGCAGATTGCGATAAACTGTGTCAAAGCTAAGTCCGCTGTATTTCTTACCCATATATTCATAAACGTCTTTGGGGGACAGATACCCTTCATTCTCGGAAAATAACGTGGCCAACGTCTTGCGCTGATCTGTAATACGCAACCCTTGGGCGGACATCGTTGCGATAATCTCATCCTTTGTCAGCATGCGTTTCACCCTCCCCTGTCTATAGTTTCAGGTTTTCTGATGCAGGCTTAGGCTTGCATCTATTCATTATACCACGATTAAAGTCAATATTATAAGAGATATTCGCACTACTCATAAGAAAAAGACGTTCTCCAGTGCTGCAACTAAGTTCGCAACAGGAGAACGTCTATATTCTGTAATGACATCGACTTTTAAAACGGTGAATGATGAGACTCAAAATGGTCTAAGCCGGTAAAAAACACCGATTATTTCAAATTAATTTTTAATAGCTGGCATAGGCATAACTACTATAGAAACCGGCAGATTACTACCAGCAGCTGCAGTGAAATACATTTCTACACTTTCTTCAATATGACCTGTGCGATACAGTACACTCATTTCATTTGGTGCTTGCACAGAACCATTGGTTGGAATTCCCACAACTTGATTGTTCACCATCGCATAGCCGGAATATTCGCCTCCACGTGGGTTAAATGTAATCAGTGAATACGGCGCTACATGGTCCAATTTAACTTTATACACGACACCAAAGTTACCGGCATTGGAAGCAGAAGAGCCGTCCAGACCGTCGGTACCAATCAGGTTCGGGTCTACCTTATTATCACCTAGAACGATACGTTGGGCTGTTTTCCCAACCTCTTCGGTATAATTAAGCGAGATATCTGAATTCGCGTATGTTCCACGGTTATGAATACCGTCCTTAGGCAGTTTTGCCAGTGTAGGCAGTACAGTCATTGGATCTGCATTTGCATCCACCATGATGACCGTATACTGGATTGGTTGATCCGTATACAGATCGGACAAGAGAGAAATGACTTGTTTTGGTTTCATTTTTTGAGCGTTCAAATCCTGTAAAATAATACGACTTTCGCCCGGATTCAGAACTGTGCTGGAACGTTTGTTTCCATCTATCATAGACTGAAAATATTTTTGAATTGAAACTTTACCCGCAGCCGTTGCAAATTCAGATGGACCAGCAAAACCAGAATTTTCGACGTTTATATTGGTTGGAGTGACATTGTTATTCGTCGCAATCACGTACATCTTCACATCTCGGCCCGTTTCATTAACATGATGGACGAGTATACGCGTGCTGCCTGAGCCGGTTTCCTGATACACGATACCATCCTGGAACACACGCTCTGGGCTGTTAGCACGAATCAGAAGACGTGGTGAAGATGTACTGGTCAAAGGAATAGTAGCCATAGTAGGCACCTGGCTGCCATCTACACTGTATTTATCGCCATATGGCGTAAAAATTTTGTTGAAATCATCTTCGTTGTACAGCAGTTCATTCGTAATTTTAATTGTTTGATTTATGCTATTTGTTGCGCCGTGCTTATCAGTTACGGTCAGGGTAATTGTTACATCTCCTGGTTGGAAGAAAGCAAGTTTCTTATTCACCCAATCGCGCTTAGTAATAGCATTCTCATCATCAGTACTCAGGTCGGTAATAGTGATTTTTTCACCCATCTTGTACTCTTTTTTATCCGTTGTAAACAGAGCCACTGGCGGCTGGTTTGGTGGTCTTACTGTAATTATTACTGAGTAAGGATCACTCCAGTTCCCAGCAGAGTCAAGAACGGAATAGGTAACTACATATGTACCCGGCTCCTGAAATACGTCCTGCTTCCCTTCCCAACGTTGATTCACAATCGGAAGACCTGTAGGAGAAGATTCCTTGGTCAAATACGTAACTTGGGTTTCACCCGCATAAATATCCTTTTGTTGAACCGTAAAAGAAGCTTTTGGTTTCTGATTCAAATCCATGATAACTTGTTTAGTCGTATTATTCACAGTATAAGGAATATTTAAGGCCTGTGTAATCGAGGTCAACGGCACCATAAATACGTTCTTTTGCTGGAAAGCCGGTCCCTTCATTTGTCTAGCTTCACCATTAACCGTATAAACCTTGCTGTCTGTTTTGAAGCGCAGAACATTTGTTCCTTGAGTGATTACAGTTTCTTTGGTGGCTGTGTCATAACTAAACTGCAATCCGACACGGCTGACAAGAGAACGAATAGCTACATAGGAAACCCCGTCCTTGACGGTCATCGGCTGAGTTGCCGTATATACCTGTCCGTTTTGTTCCATTTTAGCACTGTTCAAATACAAAATCAGTTGATTCGCATTCATGGAAGTAGGAGCTCCACCAGGATTGGTGATTGTTCCGTCCCCACTGTATACATCATTGGTTACGTTCGATCCGTTAGTGGTATCTGTAGGCAGACCAGTCATTGGATCATTGGATACACCTGTGTTACCAGATGTTACAGTATTATTGGTTGTGCTTGTTCCACCTTGATCTCCAGTACTATTCTGACCGCCGGAATCAGCAACATTGGTCTGAGCCTGCTGTGCGTTAACCGAATCGGTGGATTGAACGGTTGTTGATGCTGCTTCTGCTCCTACAGGGGCTACTGCGGCCACCTGAGCTACCGCCAGGGCGGTGAGCATGGTCCATTTCTTGAAATTCATTGTCTGTCTCCTTCTATCCCCAAATTATTATCATTCCCGTGAAAAGTCATACTATTAGACGCGACAGTTGCTAAAAAGTTTCAGGAAATTTTGACGATCATGAAAAAAAGGGAACTTTCTCCTGTGACTGCAAAAATTCAACAACAAAAAAACCGCCGACCATCTGATCTGATGTGGCGGCGGCTTCACAATCTGAAAGTAGTTCTGACCCATTTACATTTTGATGGACGTTAGGTAGCATTTGTTCCTGCAGTCTCTAGACGACCTTCCTCAATAAGTCGGTAAGCACGTTGAACTTCTTCATCTGTTGGAGACGGAACTCCCTCCAGCGGATATGCCTTACCGAGCATTTCCCATTTATAAACACCCATTTGATGGTAAGGTAAAATTTCGAATTTCTCGACTCCGTTCAACGTTCCAATGAACCGTCCCAAATTGAGTAGATCTTGCTCGTCGTCATGAATACCTGGTACAAATACGTGTCTAATCCACATTTTGCGCCCTTGCTCCGACAACCAGCGAGCCGTACTTAGCATACGGTCGTTGGATTTGCCTGTAAGCTTAATATGCTTATCGTTATCGATGTGCTTAATATCCAGTAACACCAAATCAGTTACATCCAGTAGATCATGGATACGGGCCGCATCATTAAAGCCGTTACTGTCCAATGTCGTGTGCAAATTCCAGCGACGCTTCACTTCCCTGAACAGCTCTGCTACAAAATGAGCTTGCAGTGTCGGTTCTCCACCGGATACGGTTAATCCGCCTCCCGAAGAGCGGTAATAGGCTAAATACGGCTCAATCTCAGCCAATACCTCTTCTAGCGTCATCGGATTACCTTCATTCAAGGCCCAAGTGTCTGGATTATGACAATATTGACATTTCAACAAGCATCCTTGCATAAAGAGCACGAAGCGGATGCCGGGACCATCGACGGTCCCGAAGGTTTCCAATGAGTGTATGTGACCTTTCAACATGTTGTATCATCCTTCCCGCATCCGCTATGCGTGCGTCATTGTAATATTGGGTATTGTAAAACCTGTTTACATTGTACCGTGGAAAGTACGGTTAATAACATCCATTTGTTGCTCACGAGTCAGCTTAATAAAGTTAACGGCATAGCCAGAAACACGAATCGTAAGTTGTGGATAGTTTTCTGGGTGTTCCATTGCATCCAATAGTTGTTCACGAGCAAACACATTGACATTCAGATGATGTGCGTGGCTTCCAAAGTAGCCATCCATCATTGAAACAAGGTTTGTTTTGCGTGTTTCTTCTTCTTTCCCCAATGCTTTAGGCACAATGGAGAAGGTGTTCGAAATACCATCCAAGCTGTGTTCATATGGCAATTTGGCTACGGAACTCAGAGATGCCAAAGCGCCTTTTTTATCACGACCATGCATTGGGTTTGCGCCCGGTGCAAACGGTTCGCCTGCTTTACGTCCATCAGGTGTTGTACCTGTTTTCTTACCGTACACCACGTTGGAAGTAATGGTCAGTACGGATTGAGTAGGAACCGCATTACGATAAGCTTTATGTTTGCGAATCATGCTCATGAAAGTTTCTACCAATTCTACAGCGATAGTATCTACGCGGTCATCGTTGTTACCGTAGCAAGGATATTCGCCTTCGATTTCAAAGTCGACAGCAATTCCTTTTTCGTTACGGATTGGTTTAACTTTTGCATATTTAATGGCACTCAAGGAGTCAGTTGCAACTGATAGACCCGCAATACCACAAGCCATGGTACGAAGAATATCACGGTCATGCAACGCCATTTCAATGCGTTCGTAGCTATATTTATCATGCATATAGTGAATAACGTTCAAAGTGTTCATGTACAGTTTTGCCAGCCATTCCATCATAGGTTTGAAACGGCTCAACACTTCTTCGTAGTCCAGCACTTCGCTTGTAATAGCAGGGAACTCAGGTCCTACTTGAACGCCGGATTTTTCATCCTTACCGCCATTAATAGCGTACAACAGAGCTTTTGCCAAGTTGGCACGAGCACCAAAGAATTGCATTTGTTTACCGATTCTCATGGCAGATACACAGCAAGCAATACCATAATCATCGCCATAGATTGGACGCATCAGATCGTCATTTTCATATTGAATGGAGCTAGTTTCAATAGAAACTTTTGCACAATATTTCTTAAAGCCCTCAGGCAACTTTTCTGACCACAGTACAGTCAAGTTAGGTTCTGGAGCAGGCCCTAAGTTGTACAGTGTGTGTAAGAAGCGGAAGCTGTTTTTGGTAACACGAGTTTCTCCAGTGACAGACATACCACCGATGGATTCTGTTACCCAAGTTGGGTCACCACTGAACAGTTCGTTGTAATCAGGTGTACGCAGGAACTTAACAATACGCAGTTTCATAACAAAATGGTCGACCAGTTCCTGAGCTTGTTCTTCGTTCAGTGCACCTTCCTCAAGATCACGTTGTGTATAAATATCAAGGAATGAAGATACACGTCCCAAGGACATTGCTGCACCGTTTTGCTCTTTAATCGCTGCCAGATATCCGAAATATACCCATTGGAAAGCTTCTTTTGCATTGTTAGCTGGTTTGGAGATATCGAAACCATGCTCAGCAGCCATTTGTTTCAATTCATTCAAAGCACGAATTTGTTCGGAAATTTCCTCACGCAGACGAATTACGTCTTCTTCCATGGAGTCAACTTCAAGGCTTTTCAATTGAAGTTTTTTATCTTGGATCAAGAAGTCTGCACCATACAGAGCAACACGACGATAGTCACCGATGATACGACCACGACCGTATGCATCTGGCAGACCAGTAATGATACCAGCTCTACGAGCTGCTCTCATTTCATCTGTATAAGCGTCAAATACACCTTGGTTGTGCGTTTTACGAATATGAGTGAAGATGTCTACAATGCTTTGTGGCACTTCAAAACCATAGGCTTTGCAAGCATCGATCATCATCCGGATTCCACCGAACGGTTGCAAAGAACGTTTGAATGGAGCATCTGTTTGTACACCGACAATTTGTTCTTTGTCCTTGTCCAAGTAGCCTGGTTTATGTGAAATAATGGTGGATGGCGTATTTACGTCTACATCAAGTACACCGCCGTTTGCCAACTCTTTTTTAGTAAGATCAGATACAATTTCCCACAGTGCAGTTGTGTTGGCAGTAGGACCAACCAAAAATTCTTCATTGCCAACATAAGGTGAGATATTGGTTTCAATAAAATCGTTGACGTTAACTTCTCTAGTCCATTTTCCTTTTTTAAAACCTCTCCAGCCAGATTGTTGCTCTTGTAATTCTCTCTCAATCACCGACATGTAAATCCCTCCAAATTGTTTGGTCTTCCGGACTTGTGATTTTTTTCACGTTTAAACTATTTCTTGAGCCCGGCCTTTTCACCGATGCCTTACGCTCAGTGTCGGGACCTTTCTTACACTCTTATTGTAGAATAATGATAGAGTGTAGTATGTGATAAAGATCACATTATGAGTGATTTTTATCACTTTATTTTCCCTAGCTTCACGCGTATATCTATAGCCTAGCCGTTCACCTCCCTTCCCAAACCAAGAGGCTCTCTATATAGAGAGCCTGCATCGGTTTTGTACGGGAAAACGCTCTGTTACAAGCCTCTTCTTACCTATTATATTATTGGTCGAATTACATTATTGGTCGAAGCGTCCGTAGAAGGCGTTGCGGTATACATCAGCCAATTCAGTAACCAGCGGCAGCTTTGGATTCGCAGTTGTACATTGATCCTCAAAAGCACGGTCAGCCAGATAATCTACACGTGATTCAAAATCTTTTGGATCGAAACCAAGTTGTTGGAACGATTCCTCGATACCGAGTGTTTTGTTCAACTTACGAATCGCATCAATCAGGCTGTTAACCCCTTCTTCAGTAGTACGTGCAGGCAGTCCCAGTATGCGTGCAATTTCTGCATAACGCTCATCTGCAACAAAGTGCGAATATTTAGGGAACGAAGCAAATTTTGTCGGTTTTTTCGCATTGTAGCGAATAACGTGTGGCAGCAAGATCGCATTTGTGCGACCGTGAGCCGTATGGTATTGTCCGCCCCACTTGTGTGCAAGACTGTGGTTAATACCCAAGAATGCATTAGCAAACGCCATACCTGCGAGTGTGGAAGCATTATGCATTTTTTCGCGAGCCAACTTGTCGCCGACCAGAGCCGATTGCTCCAGGTACTGGAATACCAGTTGAATGGCTTTAATCGCCAGGCCGTCTGTGTAATCATTAGCCATTACAGACACGTAAGCCTCGATTGCATGTGTCAGAACGTCCATACCAGTATCTGCTACAGCTGTTTTAGGCAGCGAATATACAAATTCAGGGTCAATAATTGCCACATCAGGAGTCAACTCATAGTCAGCCAGTGGGTATTTGGTGTTGCCCAGGTTTTTGTCTGTAATTACTGCGAACGAAGTAACTTCCGAACCTGTACCCGAGGTTGTAGGGATGGCTACAAATTGTGCTTTTTGTCCCAGACGTGGGTACTTGTAAATCCGTTTACGGATATCCATGAATTTTTGTTTCAAGTTATTGAAATCAGTATCTGGATATTCATAGAACAACCACATGCCTTTAGCTGCATCCATTGGCGAACCGCCACCGAGTGCGATGATGCAATCCGGTTGGAAGCGTCTCATCATGTCAGTACCACGTTCTACGGTAACTGTCGATGGATCTGGTTCAACTTCAGAGAACACTTCAATCGCTACTGGTGTTTGACGCTGATGCAAATAATGAATAACGCGATCCACATATCCAAGTTTCACCATCATAGGGTCAGTAATAATGGCTACACGTGTGATATCAGGCATTTTAGCAAGATATTGTGTCGAATTTTTCTCAAAATAGATTTTGGAAGGTACTTTGAACCATTGCATATTCACCGTCCGTTTCGCCACCCTTTTCACATTAATCAAGTTAACTGCCGATACGTTCGACGAAGTCGAGTTACGACCGTACGAACCGCAACCAAGTGTCAACGAAGGAAGGTTGGTGTTGTAAATATCACCGATTGCACCGTGTGTGGAAGGTGCATTTACAATGATACGTCCTGTTTGCAGACGGTTTGCGAACCGAGCAATAACGTCCTCATCTTGCGAATGGATAGCTGACGAGTGACCCATACCGCCGAATTCTACGACTTCAGCAGCACGTTGGATACCTTGCTCTGCATTTTTTACTTTGTAGCAAGCCAATACTGGACTCAATTTTTCCGCAGACAATGGGTATTTGGTTCCTACCCCTTCAATCTCTGCGACCAAAATTTTTGTTCCTGCCGGTACTGTAATGCCGCTCATTTCAGCAATTTTCACAGCAGATTGTCCGACGATGGCCGGGTTCACTGCGCATTTTTCTACATTCATAGCTCCTTGAGTGAGCTTAGCTGCCTCTTCTTTATTTACAAAGTAGCAACCGTTAGCAATCATCATTTTTTTCACTTGCTCAAAGATTGGCTCTTCGATAATTACAGCTTGCTCCGAAGCACAGATCATACCGTTATCAAAAGATTTAGAAAGGATAAGATCGTTCACAGCTTGCTTGATGTCGGCTGTTTTTTCAATAAAGCAAGGTACGTTACCAGGACCTACGCCTAATGCAGGTTTACCACAACTATATGCTGCCTTAACCATGCCTGATCCACCAGTTGCCAAAATCAATGCTACATCAGGGTGGTTCATCAGTACATTTGTTTTATCCATCGAAGGTGCTTCAATCCATTGGATGCAATCAGCTGGAGCACCATGTTTAACAGCTGCTTCAAGCAGGATACGGGCTGCTTCCGCACTACACGATTGAGCAGATGGGTGGAAGCCGAAAATGATTGGGTTACGTGTTTTAATGGCAATTAACGCTTTGAACATTGTAGTCGAAGTCGGGTTTGTCACTGGAGTGATCCCCATGATGATGCCGACTGGCTCTGCAATCTTTTGGAAGCTATCGAAATCATTATCTTCAATGACACCAACAGTCTTCTCATTTTTGATGCTGTGATAGATATATTCTGTTGCAAACATGTTTTTGGTGATTTTGTCCTCGTACACACCGCGTCCTGTTTCTTCAACAGCCAGCTTCGCCAGATGCATATGTTTATCCATCCCTGCGAGTGCCATTGCTTGTACGATTTCGTCAATCTGTTCCTGATTCATACTCATGAAAGCTTGCTGTGCCCGGTTCGCCCGGTCAATCAGCGTTTGAATATACTGCTCTGCGCTTTGCTCTTTTTGGATAACCTCGTTTTTAACAGCCATTTCCCTCATCCTCCTGTTATCTCGTGTACTATCTCTTGTCTACGCACTGATCGTAACACAGCTTTCCAAGATATTTTGTGATTTTTTTCACAATCTATTTAAAATTTTATTTTATGACGTGAATTTAATCACAAAGTTTGGAATTCTGCCACTTTTCCCCCCTCTTCTTGCCCCAAAAACTCATTGCACAGGTATATAATGAATTTGAATTGATCAAGTTGCAGATAAAAAACATAGGATACAAAGGGGAAATGGACGATGAGAAACCCTACAAATGTAATGGAAGCCCGCGGCAACACCTGTTGCTTCTCGGAGGCCAGCTTCAACCGGTTGCAAGTGATGATGAAAGATCGAGTTATGCCAGAAAGCTCGCATTTGTTCTGGGAAGGAGATACAGCGGATAAGCTGTTTTATATTAAGCGCGGACGCGTAAAAGTAACCAAAACAACGGATGAGGGCAAGGAACTTATTCTATATATGTATCAAAGCGGCGATCTTGTGGGTCAAGCCGATCCATTTTTCGGTACCAAGCATTCTTTTTCTGCTGAGGTACTGGAGGATAGTGATATTGGCGTAATCGATCATACCGATTTGGAGCTGCTTATTTGTCAGCATTGTGATTTTGCGATTGACTTTATGAAATGGATGGGTTCGCATCACCGCATTACTCAGACCAAGTTCCGCGATTTGATGATGTACGGTAAGCCTGGCGCTCTATGCTCAACACTCATCCGACTATGCAATACCTATGGTGAGCCTCACGGCGACTATATCCTAATTCATAAAAAAATTACTCATACTGACTTATCTAATATGATTGGTGCTACTCGGGAAAGCGTAAATCGGATGCTCAGTGATCTGCGTAAGAAAAATGCAGTAGAGTACGATAATGGTATGATCGTTGTTAAGGATTTGGAAATGCTGCAAGGCGTCTGCCACTGTGAATTATGCCCACGTGAGATTTGCCGGATATAATAAAATCATTTTTTTATGTAAAAGGGAGTGTTATAAGCCTTTATTAGCTTATAACACTCCCTAAATTAATTCCACTCCCCCATTTTTAGAGAACTTCTTCTGCCCCGCACTCCTTAAAACTGCAAGCATAGATAACTTAAATTCCCCAGCTCATAGCTTCTACGGATAACCTTAGCTTTATTTGCAGGATTGCCACTCCACATTTGACAATACGCAGATTATGAACAATCACGCTACTGCCAATGACCAGAATATATTGTTCCCCCAACCCAAACAGTACTTCACCAAGGCAAACTGTGCTTAGGTCGAAGGTATGAATTTACGGAAATCAGAACTATCGGAATGTCTGCTTTAGAATACATACGATACAACAATGTCCACGAGCCATGATTCAGCCCCTCACCCGATCCGTTTGTACATCGATCCCTTTTTGCTCATATAACTTTTTTTAGTTTGTTAACTAGGGTCTGTACGCAAACCTATTTAAGCCATAAACGAATAGAAAGTAGCGTCAAAAAAGCCATGAACATGTTCGCTGTTTTTTCATAGCGAGTAGCCAGGCGTCGATAGTTTTTAACTTTGTTGAAAAAGCATTCAACTAAGTGTCGCTCTTTATACGTCTCCGAATCTAGCGACGCTTTACCCGCCGATTGCGTTTGCATGGGATCACCGGAGTAATGGATCGGCTTTGCAAAAGCTCTAAAATGGCA
>NZ_JCAJRU010000077.1:0-19632 GCF_059447605.1 Paenibacillus sp. N119s
TGGGCGGCAGGTTGCTGACCCGTGAGATCGAACAGCCCATCCATCACTTGTTGGAAAAAATGAATGAAGTGAAAGAAGGCCGTTTGAACAGTAACGCCAGTGACTTGTATTCGGACGAGTTTGCGGAGCTGGTCGAAGGGTTTAACATGATGATCGAGGGCCTGAAGGAACGAGAGGAAAAGAACGGTCAGCTATTGGACAGTTACTTTGCCACTTTGGCTGCAGCGCTGGATGCACGGGATGCCTATACCGCAGGACATTCGTTGCGCGTGGCTGAATATTCTGTACTCATTGGACGAAAGGGCGGTTTGAGCGAGACGGAGCTCGACTTGTTGCGTAAAACAGCCTTGCTGCATGATATCGGTAAAATCGGTGTGGCTGACGCTGTGCTGTTTAAGGATGGCAAGCTGACGGACGAGGAGTTTGACCAGATTAAAATGCACCCAGTTATGGGGGAGAGTATTCTTCGGCAAGTGGAGCCAGCTTATGCTATGGCCCCTTATCTGCCGGGTGTGCGCTCGCACCATGAGCGTTACGATGGCAAGGGATACCCTGACCAGCTCTCCGGGGAAGATATTCCGCTATTTGGGCGCATCATAGCCGTAGCAGATGCCTATGATGCGATGACGTCGGATCGTCCCTATCGGAAAGGGATGAAGGAAGAGAAGGCGGTTATGATATTGGAAGAGGGTAAAGGAACCCAGTGGGATCCTTACTTTGCCGAATTATTTGTCAAGGAGTGGCGCCGAAACAAAGGCATTTTAAGCTGACTCTATAGATTCTCCCACTAGGGCGAGCCGTTGCGGCTCGCTTTTTTTATATACACACCCAAGCCTCTTTGGAGATGTCGAAAGATGGAGCTTCATGTTATGATGTACGAGAAAGGCAAAATCGGCTAGCATAGGCCTGGCATCCAATTTCTCGCGCAATGGGAGTGTGAATCCATGCAATTTTCAATGATGTTTATAATGAATTTGGGGATGCTGATTGCTGTTGCCTATGTGGCGAACGTGATTTATAAATATGGCTTGAGTCGTACCTCTTCGCGGTTCAAATATGTTAGCTCGGTGCTGCTGGTGGTATTTGGCGGATGGGTTAGCTCTTGCTTTGGTTTTAATTTTAATGAAACGGTTATTTTTGATCTGCGTTTCGTACCGCTAATTATCGCAGCGCTGGTATACCCCCGTTCGTATACGCTTATTATTATTGGGGTTGCGATCGGTCTTACGAGATTTACCTTCGGACTGAATATGGCGGCGTGGGTCGGCTTTCTCAATATGAGCATTTTGGGCGTATTATGCGCCGGATTGAACTACTGGATGCGTCGCTCTACCTGGCGCCTGATTATTAAGGCATCCGTAACCATTTTAGTAGTTAATATTGTAAATACGTTAAATATTGCCTTCCTGGGCGTCATACCCTTGCGCTATTATGTAGCGGAAGTCGTTCCTCTTACACTGCCTATCGGTGTTATCCTCAGCTTTTTATTTGCCCTGATATTACGTGATTTTCAGTTAGAACAGCAGCGAAACTTTCAGATCCAGCAGGCGAATGAGTTATTGTCAGAGCAGCGTGATCAGCTGCAGAAAGCAAAAGTTATTTTAGAGGAACGTGCCAAGCAGCTCATGATGGCCTCCCAGTATAAATCCGATTTTATGGCAACGATGTCGCATGAATTGCGTACACCTCTTAACAGCATTATTAACCTGGCCCAGATTATCAACGAGCAGGGAAAAGAGCTGGATGAGGACGAGCTAGAACAGTACAGTGATCTAATCTATGCCTCGGGGCATGATTTGCTCCAGTTGATCAATGATATTCTGGATTTATCCAAGGTCGAGGCTGGACATATGGAAATCGTAAGTGAGCCAGTCAGTGTGCGTGAGATTGCACAGGTGATGATGATGCATTTTGAAGTCACAGCGAAGGATAAAAACCTGGAATTCAGCTTGAATGTGCCTGAACATATTCCGGATGAAATCCGATCCGATTCCAAACGAGTACAGCAAATTTTGCGCAATCTGTTGTCCAATGCCTTTAAGTTTACTCATGAAGGACGTGTACTGCTGGAAATCAGCACACAGCATCTGGATCAAAAGGGTCAGGAGGGAGATTGGGTTGTTTTTGCTGTAAAAGATACAGGCATCGGCATATCCAAGCTTCAACAGCATGTTATTTTTGAGGCATTCCAGCAGGCGAACGGTTCGATTAATCGTAAATATGGTGGGACTGGGCTGGGGTTGTCCATCAGCCGTGATTTTTCCCGCTTGTTGGGCGGGTTTATCCGTTTGGAGAGTGAGGAGGGCAAGGGGAGTACTTTTTCCCTGTATCTGCCTATGTGTCCGTCCAAAAGCAAGAAGGTGGACGAACAGCCGTTTAAATTAACCTGATCGCAATCATGGGAACAAGGAGCATTAGGAGGTATATCATGGAACGTAAAGCGGTCGTTGTGGGTGGCACAGGGCTTGTCGGAGGGTACGTGGTACGGGAGCTGCTGGTGCAAAAAGAATACACCCGCGTTATGGTTGTGGGCAGGCGTCCACTGGACATCAAGCATCCCAAGCTGGAACAGGCGCTAATCGACTGGGAACAACCACAGAATTCGACCTTCGCCTTCGAAGGGGTGGATGATGTGTTTTGCTGCCTTGGGACAACGATGAAAAAGGCCGGCTCCAAGGAGCAGTTTCGACAGGTGGATTTGGGCTACCCGGTTCTGACAGCCCGGCTGGCCAAAGAGGCGGGAGCAGTACAAATGCTTGCAATCTCCGCAATGGGCGCTGATCCGGATTCACGCGTGTTTTATAACCGTACCAAGGGTGAGGCTGAAGAGGCGCTTGCTGCGATTGAATTGCCTGCACTGCACTTGTTCCGTCCATCGCTCATTTTGGGTGCGAGGCCTGAACGACGTTTTGGCGAAGCTGCAGCCACAGTTGTCATGAAAGCGCTAGACGGCCTGATGACGGGCAGGCTCGCTTCCTACCGTGCTATTCCTGCTTCGTTCATCGCACGAGCTATGGTACGAATTGCTCTCGCGCAGGCGAGCGGCGTACATATTTATCCGAATGACATCATTCGAGTCATTGGCGCGGAACTAACCTCCGATGATGAGGAACCTGGTACAGGAACGCCCCCTGATGAGAATGTATAGAACCACGGTTAGGCTTAGAAAATGACAATAACGCCGCTGTTGCCCAATGATTTGGGCAGCAGCGGCGTTATTCGTGTTTTATGGCTGGTTTGTATTTTGTGGTACATCGATTGTAATCTCAAACTCAGGAAGGTATTGTCGGACCCATTCGCCTTTAGCGTCTAGAATAGCTCTTCCATCCGGAGTCAAAAGAAGAGTATATGGCTTGAAGGTGATTTTTTTTGGCGGGTCAGCAAAAGGAGTAAACAACATGACCATTTGCGCTGGTTGATTTTTGGAAATAGACCGGCCTGATCCTCCAAGTATTTCAAGTTCACGTCCCTGCTCGTCAATTACCGCATAATCAAGATGTTTGACTTCTTTTTTGGTGTAGTTTTTGTGCGGTCCCTCTGTGGAAATATACTTGCGTTCTATTGCATAGTCGTCGGGCATATCCTTAAGGCCCACAAGCATGGTGAAGGCGGTGAGGATTCTGGTCGTAACCGGCGTCATTTCCACCCGATCAACAGTAAATTTAAGATATTGATTCGCCTTGCTGATCTGTGGCTGGAGCACCTTGCGCCCCAGCTTCGTTTTATAGACAGTCGTTTGCAATGCAAATGGCTCCGCTACTCCTTTTAGCTTGGCGTACACTTTCAGATCAAATTGCTCTGGTAAGTCAGGCAGCCCGCTGGCAGGGTCGCGCATATAGGAAATAATCATAGAGTTGCTGTCTTTGCCCGGACCGCCATCCAATAAGCTAAATGCACCATTTTGATTAAGCGCGGATTTTCCGTTAATAAATAAGTCAAATTTTTCGATACTGTCTTCGGGTATATTTCCGTCGGGAGTTATTCTCGTAAACAAGGGCAGCACTTTTTGTTCACCATCCTGTTTTTCAAGTGCTACGACCAGCCGGGTTCCGTCAAAAATAATTTGGGATACTTTCAACGTAATGCCGTCATGGGTAACGCTGAGATTCGTGGAGGTTGCCAGCCCTTTCCGATCAGCGGTTTGCAGGCCGAAATCTCCAGCGAGCTTGAATACGCTGTCGACAAGGGGGACCTGTTTCAATGACTTCGCCATTGTAGGCGAAACAAAGGCGCTGCCGATGATTACAAAGCCAATGACAGCTGCAGAAGCAGCGGTAATTGCAGTTCCTCGTAGAAACCTTTTAACAGATCGAGGGGAGGATGGATGGTTGGGCAGGCCCGCTTCCGATTCTACTTGTGCATAAAAGGCGTCTAGGCGTTGTCTCACCAAATCAGGGATGACTACCATTTCTGCTTCCAAGTGTTCCTTTTCCGATTGTAATTTTTCATCCAACTCTTGTGCCTGTTTTTCAAACTCTGAGGGGTTCATTGAAAGGTCACCTTCCTTTCTCCACGATTTTGTAGCAGGTCCATTAATGTTCTGCGAGCACGGTGCAATCGTGTTTTGACGGCACCCTCTGATAGCTCCAGTACCTCTGATATTTCTCTAATCGGCATATCGCGTAAATAGTACAGGGAAATTACGGTTCGCATGGATTCCTCCAGGTGGTCAATGGCTTCGCGCAGTTCGATTTTTTCATATCCGCCCGAGGTAGAGGGTTCCTTTATAAATTCCGCGACGGGTACAACCCGTTTTTGCTTGCGGATCATGAGATGGCATTCATTAATGAGGATACGAAGAAGCCATGTTTTAAAATAGCGAGGTTCACGCAGTTCACTAAGAGACTTGTATGCTTTGAGCATCGCTTCTTGCATTGCGTCCGCGCAATCCTCATTGCTGCGAAGAATCGAACGCGCCATGCCATACATATCGGATTCCATATGTTTCATCAAGGCGACGAACGCTTTGCGGTCCCCGTTCCTGGCTTGGTGTAAAATTGTTTCGAGATTCAAAGGATGGTGCTCCTTTCCCGTCCATACTAGCTATGATTATTGTACTTGTACCTGTATGTGAATTGTAGAATCTATGGTGTGGTAGACTACAGGAATTAGAAGGTTACAGGAATTAGATGATATATAGGCACTAAAGGTTACAGCGGAAATAAAAAAATGTAGCACCATCGCAACAGGTTGTCTTCAAAGAAACCCGAGATGTCAAACTGTCGCATGGAATAGTGGCTTTGGATTTCACATGCTATAATACGGTAAACCAGTATCAGGAAGGAGAATCTAACCCCTATGAAAAAAACAATTGCTACTGAAAAAGCACCCGGTGCGATCGGACCCTATAGCCAAGCGGTAGAGGCAGGCGGGTTTATTTACACCTCAGGACAGCTAGGGCTGAATCCGGCAACAGGTGAGTTCGGCAAGGATGTACAGGAGCAGGCTCGCCTATCCTTGAGTAATGTACAAGCCATTCTGGAAGCGGCAGGCAGCAGCATGAACCAGGTTGTAAAAGCGACTGTATTCCTGAAGGACATGAACGACTTTGTCAGCGTCAATGAGGTGTACAGTTCTTTCTTTGAGCAGCCGTATCCAGCGCGCAGTGCGGTGGAAGTAGCTCGATTGCCTAAGGATGCACTGGTAGAGATTGAAGTCATTGCATTGAAGGGCGAATAGTCTGCAGGGTATGTTCATAAAATAATAAGTTTGCATGACAACCGGATGTCACTGCAAGAGAGGCATCCGGTTGCTCCAAGTTTTAGCGTGTGTTATTCTACTGAATACAAAGCGGAGGTGGAGATGATTAATAAAAAAATAATGTTTACGGGTGGAGGCTCATCAGGACATGTAGCAGTAAACCTAGCTTTGATTCCTCACTTACTGGAACAGCATTGGAGTATCCAATACATAGGCTCTGAACAAGGGATTGAAAGAAAACTAATATCTGAACTAGAAGACGTGTGTTATTTTAGTATCGCAACCGGGAAATTACGCAGGTATTTTGACTGGAATAATGTTAAGGACCCTTTTAAAGTACTAAAGGGGATTTCTCAAGCATACCGAATTATAAAAAAAGAAAAACCGAATATTATTTTCTCAAAAGGTGGGTTTGTTTCCGTTCCTGTGGTATTGGCTGGGTGGTTGAGTAAAGTCCCTGTCATCATTCATGAATCTGATCTTACCCCTGGATTGGCGAATAAGATTTCCAGCACATTTGCTACAGAAATTTGTACTACTTTTCCTGAAACAACTGAATATTTTCGCTCAAAGAATACCCGGTATATTGGTGCCGTTGTGAGAGATGAGCTAAAAGAGGGGGAGGCAGCCAAAGGTTTAGCCTACTGTGGTTTTACTCGAAATAAGCCCATCCTGCTAATCATGGGTGGGAGTTTAGGTTCCAAGAAGATCAATGAACTGGTTTGGCTGAATTTAGAGGCTCTGCTCGCTCATTTTCAAATCATGCATATTTGTGGTAAGAACCAAGTGAATGATTCTATTCGTATCTATGGTTATAAGCAATTTGAATACATAAACGATGAATTGGCGGATGTAATGGCGATGGCAGATATGGTTGTTTCCAGGGCAGGCTCAAACTCCATTTTTGAATTCTTGACGCTGCGCAAGCCAATGCTGTTGATTCCTCTTTCTAAGGCAGTCAGCAGAGGAGATCAAATTCTAAATGCAAAATCGTTTAAAGCACAAGGTTTTTGTGAGTTTTTAGAAGAAGAAGAGCTGGAGTCTGAACGATTTGTCGATATGATTCTGCGTTTGTATGAAAAAAGGTCGGATTACATTCGCAATATGGAAAAAATAAATACGGACCAATCGACCAGCAAGCTTTTAGATTTGATTAAAGTTTATACCTGAATATATATGATAAAAAGCGAAGCAAGCGAGCTTGGGGTATAGGTTTTAGACCTAAGCTCGCTTGTTCTTGCTAGGAGTTTAGTATTCGTTTGCTTTAATCCCGGTCTCGATTACGGGCGAAAAATAGCCATAGCGCGTATACCAGGATGATTGCCGACAAGATCCAAGCAGCCAGTCGTACCTTTTCATGGTTTGGATGCTCGATGGCGATGGCGACATAGGCCCATACAAATACAAGAGGATAGATGCTGTCACGGTAAGGAAAGCTGACCAAGATGGCCAAAGCGGTACCAATGAGCAGGATGATGATCGCCCATACCGTCTCGCTGAGACCCCAGCCACTCCATTCATTCTTTTTCAGTGCTACTGCGATGTTGATGAGAGTAGCAACGGATACCCAGCCGAGGTTCAGGCTGAACGGCAGCTTGACGAACCACATTTCTCCGCGAGTTGGCTGCGGCGTACGGGTACGCATATATACGATGATCAGCGAGAGCAAATATAGAATGATGACGATCACACACAGCTCTACGTATACATACTGCCATAGGAAAATCCAGATGATATTGAAGAGGCAGCTCAAAATAAAGAAAATACCAATAGACTGAACGCTTGCCTTGGCTTGCCCTGTAGATGTCGCTTGGTACACGGCAAAACAGGCGAGCAGTACGTAGATCACCGACCAGATGGAAAAAGCGTAACCTGCTGGTGTAATTAAGGTAGGGTACATGTTGGATATAGCAGCAGTGCTTCTTCCGCCGATAGGAAGTGTAGAAGCCAAAATATTAACGAGAACAACAGCGATAAATGCAATAATATTCCACCATTTATACGGATGGCTTCGTGGCATAGGAATAACTCCTCCTCAACGAATGATGTCCAAAAATGACCGACTGGTCACTATCTTCTACTATGAATATACCCACTTTGTTTTCAAATATGTCGGCACCGGAAAAAGTTTCTTGAACCCCATATAATCATAAAAAGTTGTATGTATATGCATTCATATGTAGTACAATGATAAAAATTTTAAGTACTATATAAGCTGATGAAAAATTCACATAAGGTGTCAATTGGCAGACGAAAGATGCTACTCATATGAATTTTCTCGAATTTGGCTTATATAGAAGTAAGGAGATAGATAAATGAATGGTTTGGAGAGAGTAGGGAAATTTGTAGGTGGTACCTTTTCCATCTGGGTACTTTTGTTTGCATGTTTGGGATTTTTCTTTCCTACGGCGTTTACAGGGTTGAAAGGATACATACAGCTATTCCTGGGCATTGTCATGTTCGGAATGGGACTAACTTTATCTGCGGATGATTTTCGTGAAGTATTCCGGCGTCCAGTGGATGTGGCTATAGGTGTGGTCGGGCATTATCTGATCATGCCGTTTCTCGCTTTTGTATTGGCATTAGTATTGCAGCTTCCGCCGGATATTGCAGTGGGTGTCATTTTGGTTGGCTGCTGCCCAAGTGGAACTGCATCCAACGTAATGACGCTCTTATCCAAAGGCGATGTGGCGCTTGGGGTATCGATTGCCTCCGTGTCGACGCTGATTGCTCCACTGGCGACCCCGGCGATGATTAGTCTGCTTGCTGGGCGCTGGATGAATATTGACGCAAAGTCGCTGATCATGGATATTCTCATCGTGGTTATAGTCCCTATTGTGCTGGGTGTAATCGCCAAATCGCTATTTCGCAAACAGGCAGAAGCGAGTGTCAAGGCGCTGCCGCTCATTTCGACCATGGCGATTGTACTCATCGTGGCTATCGTGGTTGCAGGCAGCAGAGGCAAGATTTTGGAGACAGGTCCGATTATTTTTGCTGTCGTTATTTTGCATAACGGTATCGGCTTTCTGCTCGGATATTGGTTTGCCAAGCTGTTTGGCATGAATCTTTCCAAACGTAAAGCCGTTACGCTAGAAACAGGAATGCAGAATTCCGGGCTGGGCGCTGCGTTGGCAGCCGCTCATTTTAATCCGATTGCTGCTGTACCAAGTGCGATTTTTAGCGTGTGGCATAATATTTCCGGCTCGTTGCTGGCGACCTGGTTTTCCCGCCGGGAGGAGAAAGATAGCATGGCCGGAAGCAAATAAACGAGGGTCAATGACTTGTGAAAAGGGTTAAAGTTCAGGCTTTTCGGAAAGTTTAAGGGAGATCAGAAAGGATAGATTTGACTTTATAGGGGCGGATCTTTATACTGTGGTTATTACAACCACTGTATTTAAGTAAGCAACGGTAGATAGGCTTTGTCATGGAAGGAAAATGACGTCAAATTCGTATTTGCTTCATGCTCAATAGCCTTTTATAAACTGATCTGACTTAAACTGAAGGAGAGAGACCGAATGAACCCGAAATATAATCCTTTATTTGAAGCATTTACTCTGCCATCCGGTGTTACATTGAAGAACCGTATTACGATGGCCCCTATGACTAACTTTGCCTCCCACGAAAATGGCGAAGTCAGTGACGAGGAACTGGCATACTACCGTGAACGCTCTGGGGGTGTAGGCGCGGTTATTACCGCTTGTGTGTATGTAACTCCAGATGGCAAAGGATTTGTTAACGAGTTTGGTGCGGACAAGGATGAAATGATTCCTAGCCTGCGTCGTCTGGCCGATACGATTCATCAGGAGGGCGCGAAAGCGATCCTGCAAATATATCATGGTGGACGTCTGTGTCCACCGGATCAGATTCCAGACGGACAACCGATTAGTGCAAGCTCAGTGGCTGAGGAAAAAGAAGGCGCACCTGTGCCGCGTGAAATGACATCTGACGATATCCACCGCGTCATCCGCGCCTATGGCGAAGCAACTCGCCGCGCGATTGAAGCAGGCTATGATGGTGTGGAACTTCACGGAGCGAACGGCTACCTGGTGCAGCAGTTCTTCTCCCCGCACTCCAACATTCGTACTGATGAATGGGGAGGAAGCCTTGAGAAACGCTTGACCTTTCCGCTGGCGATTGTTCACGAAGTGAAGAAAGTGATCGCGGAGCATGCGAAGCGTCCATTCATTTTCGGTTACCGTTTGTCCCCTGAGGAAGGACACACGCCAGGCATCACGCTGGATGATACGATGGTGCTTGTTGACCGTCTGGCCGATGAAGGGCTGGATTACCTGCACATTTCCGTAAATCATTTCTTTGGCGGTTCGTTCCGTGACCGCAGTGACGAACGGTCACGTACGGTTCTCATCCATGAGAAGGTAGGGAACCGTGTGCCAGTCATGGGGGTTGGTTCGCTGAATACTCCGGATGAGGCGCTCGCAGCATTGGAGACAGGTGTACCGCTTGTTTCACTGGGACGTCCGCTGTTGATGGAGCCGCAATGGGTTCAGAAGGTGCAAAACGGCACTGAAGATACTATTCGCACGACATTGTCCAAGCAAGCTCAACAGGAGCTGGTCATTCCTGACTATTTGTGGGGTGCACTGACGACCATCCCTGGCTGGATGCCGGTTACGGACTAAATTTTGAATAATAATACCCTAGGCTGCGTTCATGCGCCTAGGGTATTTTCTTGTCTCATGACCGTGATTTACAATTATATAGGAATAACATAGAAAGAAGGTAATAATAATGTTCCATGAGACGAATGGTGTGATTTCGATGAGGTCCACCCATCCGGAGTTACAGATTCGATTGTTACAAGTAAGTGATGCTGAACGTTTATTGGAGATCAGACGTGAAAATTTTGATTTCTTCAAGCCGTACGAGCCAGAACGACCTGAAATTTACTTTACGCTGGAAGAACAGGCGCGCCTGATTTCCAACGGCTTAGAAGCGGCACAAGCCGGACAGGGATATATGTTTGGACTCTTTTTAACGGAAAATAATAAACTGATTGGCAGAATGGAGCTGTCAGGTGTTGCCAGAGGTCCTTTCCAAAATGCCAATCTGGGCTACCTCGTAGATCCTGCATATCATGGACAAGGCTATGCTACCTCCGCAGTGAAGGATATTGTACACTATGCCTTGAATGAGTTGGAATTACACCGTATTCAAGCTGGAGTCATGCCAAGAAATAAGCCCTCCCATCGCGTGATGGACAAGGCGGGATTTCGCCGCGAAGGGCTGGCTCTCAACTATTTAAAGATTAATGGTGTGTGGGAAGATCATGTGTTATATGCGATGACGGCTGAGGATTTGCAGAATGGCGCCTTCTGAATTCGCCAGGCGTGACTCCCTCAAGCTTTTTGAACACCTTGCCAAAGTATTTCTCGTCCTGATAACCTACCATACCAGCAATATGATGAAGCCGCAGCTTATCATTCAGCAGTAACAGCTTTGCTTTGCCCATCCGGATCTGACACAAATAATCGGATAGATTAACCCCGTACTCCTGCTTGAATTTACGAGAAATATATTCTCGGCTAAGATAAAAGCGGCTTGCTATATCCTGTAGAGAAATGTCCTCGTCATAGTGAGCATCCAGATAGCGAGCAATATCACGGATCGTCGGATTGTTTGGGTTATGGCTTGGTGTAAGTGCCTGACCGGCTGCCAGCAATCGATTTTCGATCTGTTTTTTCCATAAAGGTGGGGAAAGCAAACCGCGGCTATCGACCGGCAAGGCAGGAATGGTGCTCGACTCATCTGTTAGTTCCTCGCCTTCGGTATCTCCAGGTCTGTCATTCAGCCAGCGAGCCAGCATCCAATCCAGCTCTTGATTCCAGCCAGCTAGCTGCTCTGCTGTAACCGAAGGCAGTACGGCTACAGCTTGCATCCAGCTCCCTACCGCCATAGATACGCGACTGGCATTACAGCTGAGTGCGCTAAGCCGGAGTTCCTCTTCTATTTCAGACAACTGGGGGAGACGAACGATCTGCCGGGCCGGAGAACTTTCGTGCATCCAGTCAGTGTTCTGCAACATATCCCGTTTCCAGAGCGCTTGCCGTGCTTCTTGGTAGGCTGTGGCTGCCCCTGCGGGAAAGGTTTCGAAAGTACCAACTCCAATGTGCATGTAGCACCGTAGCGCCGTTCTGATCCCTGCGTGAATGTCCTGCAAGAGCGCTGGCCAACGAGCCGGCTCGCCCCAATACAGCAGGATAATTTCATCCGTACGCTCCAGATGACGGAATGCAACTCCGGTCTGAGAGGTGCCCAGAAATTCGTTGCAGATGTTAATGAGGGAAAAGCCTAAGAGCGCGCGGCGCGTTTTGTATTTATCCAGGATATAGGCGTCCAGCTGAGTGGTGCTCATCACTGCCGCATTGCAGACTTGGATAGCTGGCGGGAGACGCAGCTCCTCACGTAAAGGCGTGATGGAGAGCGATGTACCGGAAATGAGCTCGGTCAGGAGTTTATCAGCATAGTGCGGTCTCATTCGATTGACCTCTATAGCCTGCATGGCCTGCCTGTTCCGGTCCTGCTCCGCTGTTCTCCAAGCTTGAGTAGCTTTACTAACTGCCTCATTAATCTCTACCGGATCTACGGGCTTAAGAATATAGTCCATGCCTCCTCGGCGAATGGCCTGTCGAACCAACTCAAAATCATCATATCCACTGACCACCACGACTCTGGTGGAAGGGGAATTCGCTTGAATCCACTCCATCAAGGCTACTCCATCCTTCCCGGGCATTCGCATATCAGTGAGTACCACGGGTGGGGAAAGTGCGGTAATGACCTCAATCGCCTGATCGCCCGATTCAGCCTCAACCACCTCGGTCACTCCGTAAGCTTCCCAATGTACAAGCATCCGAATGGCGTGACGTACATGCTTTTCATCATCCACAATCAGGACTTTCATTGACAGATCACTCTCCCTTAATATGAATTTCTGTAAGCGGTTCGGTGCAAATTTCAAGTGTAAAACGAACGCCATGAGGTACAATATTGTCTACACACAAGGTATTAGAACCATCTTCCGAGTGAAGCTGGATACGTAATAGAACATTACGAAGGCCGATGGAGTTCTGTTCGCTGGTGTCTGATTCTTCATGGGCTTTCAGCGGACGTTTCAGCATTTGCTGAAGCTGCTCCAACTCAGTTGGTGGAATCGATGCGCCGTTATTTTCCACTTCTATTTTTACAATACCTTCCCGGATTCGGCTACCTGTAATGCGAATCTGACCGGGCCCCAGCCGGGGATCGGCACCGTGCTTAAAGTAGTTTTCCACCAACGGCTGGAGGATCATCTTAGGCACCCGCTCATTCAGTACTTCATCATCCCACTGATAGGTTACTTCTAATTGCTCACCGAAGCGTTCCTTTTGCAAATCAAGATACTGTTTTACATGCTCAGCTTCTTCCTTGAGTGTAACAACCGTATGGTCTCGCATGTTATAGCGCAGCATTTTGGCAAGGGAGGAGAGCAGAGAATAAATGCGCGGCACCTCATGCTGTAGAGCCAGTGTTCCAATAGACTGTAGCGTATTATATAAAAAATGAGGATTAATCTGTGCCTGAAGCGCTTTCAACTGGTTCGTCTTGTTAGCCAGTTCGAGCTTGTATTCCTGCAAAATGAGGTTATTGATGGTATCCATCATCTGTCTGAAGCGACGCGACAGCACTCCAATCTCATCGTTGCCCATGGCTCGGATGTCTACATCTAACTGACCGGACTGAATCTGGGTAATGTAGCGAGTCAGCCGCTTAATAGGTTCCGTAATTTTTATCGAAATCCATAGCGTGGCGACAATAACGAGCAGCAACGCTGCGCCCGTAATGACCGCATTGATCTGGGTCAGTTGGGTAGCCCGCAAATAAAGCGTCCGATGAGGGATTTTCTTGACGAGCGTCCAGCCTGACAGGTTGGCATCCAGTTTGCCATATACGTGCAGGGCTGTGTCATCCTCAATTACACCGTGCTCGCCTTCTTTAGAAATTCGATTGAGCAGGTCAGATTCCTCCCAGTGTGTTCCGATGGTGGATTCTTTTCCGCTATATATGATCGTCCCGTTCCGATCGATTAAAAATAACTCCTCTGTATCCGCATCATACAATTGACGGCAAATACTGCGCAGCGGCTCCAGATCCACATCTATAGCCAGTACCCCAAGTGTCTCTGAAGAAGGAATGTTCCGAATCGCCCGGTGGAGTGTAAATACCCGCCGCTTAGTATCGTGCTCCGCATAGGAAACCGCTGAAAAGCCGTACAAATGCTTTATGTGCGAGGGTTGAATGAACAGCCCGGAAGGACCGTAATGAATAGAGCCAGTGAAGGGAGCCAGCCTGAATTCCCGCAGAGGGACCGTGCTGGTAATCAGCGTAGATTGCCCGGCCTCGAACGAATGCAAATACACTTGGTCAATGCCTGAGGAAGCATTCATCATGGTTTGCAGCGTGGTATAAATCTCGGCGACGGCCCGGTAATCATCCGGAATTTTAGCCAGGTTGCGCAGAAAATGCGGGTCATTATAGACTCCGATCGAGGCGCGATTTAACCCCTGTAAATAGTTATCCAGATTCGTAATTCCCTGAAAAATAAGCCGTTCATTTTCCTGGGTGGCCTGCTCCCGCAAGGATTGCTTGGTGAGAATGAAGGTCATGGTCATTGAAAGCAGCAGTGGAAGGGTGACTGCAATGAGTAGAAACCAGATTAGGCGAGAACGAATGCTATGAAATTTCATGAAGGTAGCTCCTTTCATAATTCAAGGCAAAGCAGAGGTCAATATTTTCCCCCTTAATGGTTCACGATCTTGCGTGTTCTCCAGAGCGCTAATTCGACATAATGAACATGTGAATTGCATATCCATACGGGTTCAGCGTCCACACTGCTTGCAAGGATGCCGTAGGGGAGCGTTCCAGACACCAAAGACTACAAAGGGGGGGATCGGTTTGAATCGTGCCAAGTCGTCGCAATGGCTCCAACAATGGATTTTTGTAGGGCCGTCGACGTTATTTTTCGTTATCATTATTGTAATCCCTTTCATGCTAGGAATGTACTATTCTTTTACGGAGTGGAACGGGGTAGCCAATCAGGCCAAGTGGGTTGGGCTGGATAATTTCAGTCACATCTTATTTAACGACGACAAATTCGGGACATCGTTCTGGTTTACCGTCCGTTTTACGGTGATTGGAGTGGTAGCTGCCAATATTTTTGGTTTTCTGCTAGCGTATTTTCTAACCAAGCCGCTAAAAACAAAAAATGTACTTCGAACTATTTTTTTCATGCCTAATGTGATCGGAGGTCTGTTGCTCGGGTTTATCTGGCAGTTTATTTTCGTCAAGGGATTTGCTGCGATTGGAGAGAGTACAGGGTTGTCTTTCTTCAATCTGTCCTGGCTGGGAGATGAGATTACGGCCTTCTGGGGCATTGTGATCGTGTTTATCTGGCAAACAGCAGGATATTTAATGGTGATTTATATCTCTTCCCTAACCAATGTGCCCCGGGATATGCTGGAGGCAGCCGAGATTGACGGAGCGAGCCGAATGCAAATCTTGCGGTCGATTATATTGCCTTTGATCATGCCCGCCATTACGGTGTGTCTCTTCCTGGCGATATCGTGGTCGTTTAAAATGTTCGATCTCAATCTGTCATTGACCAAGGGCGGTCCCTTTGGTTCTACAGAGTCAGTGGCACTCAATATATACAATGAAGCGTTTATCAATAATCGTTATGGGCTGGGGACGGCTAAAGCACTTATTTTCTTTATCATTGTTGCTCTTGTTACGAGCCTTCAGGTACGCTTAACGAAAAGCCGGGAGGTGGAATCGTAAATGGAAACAAGCAATCGCTACCGTATTGGAACTTGGGCGACCGAATTGGTGATGATTCTCGTAGCATTGTTATTCCTCGTCCCGTTTTACTTTTTGTTCGTGAATTCGGTCAAAAGCTTTGGTGATCTGCTGACCGATTCTGCAGCCTGGCCACAAACTTTTGTATGGAGCAACTATGCTAGAGCCTGGAGCATCACACGTTTTCCTGAAGCGTTGTGGAACTCACTCGTAGTTACGGTGGTCAGCAATCTGCTGCTGGTACTGATTAGCTCAATGGCTGCCTACCGAATGGTTCGGCGTCCAACACGCTACAATCGGGTGCTGTTCAGCCTGTTCGTGGCTGCGATGGTCATTCCTTTCCAATCGGTGATGATTCCTTTGGTTAAGGTTGTAAGTACGCTGGATTTAATGAACAGTATTAGTGGTCTGGTGATCTGTTATCTCGGATTCGGGGCTCCTATGTCCATCTTTCTCTTTCACGGATTCGTCAAGGGTGTGCCAGTTGAGGTGGAAGAAGCAGCTACAGTGGATGGCTGCACGCCTTACGGGGTGTTTTTCCGGATTGTCTATCCGTTGATGCTGCCTATGATGGTAACGGTTATTATTTTGAATACACTCTGGATCTGGAATGATTATCTACTGCCTTCTCTGGTACTGCAAAAGGCTGAATTGCGCACCATTCCGATTGCAACCTATGCCTTTTTCGGACAATATACGAAGCAGTGGGATCTGGCTTTACCTGCTCTGGTACTCGGCATCCTGCCAGTGATCGCATTCTTTCTGGCCATGCAAAAATATATTATACAAGGGATTATGGCAGGTTCGGTTAAAGGTTGAGTGTTGAGTATGATGCTATGAAACCTAGAATAGAAAGGAACATCAAAATGAAAACGCATACTTTTAAAAAGAAAGCCCAAGCACTAATTATGCTTTTTGCAGCCTTTGCTCTGGTTTTGGCGGGGTGTAACAGCAGTGGTGGACAAAAAACAAGCAATGAGGAAGTAAAGGAAAAAACCATTCACATTTTTCAGTTCAAGGTAGAGATTGCAGAAGCGCTAAATCGCATGAAAGGAGAATATGAAGCGACTCACCCTGGAATTAAGCTCGACATTCAGACTGTAGGCGGAGGCAGTGACTATGGTGCGGCGTTGAAGGCCAAGTTTGCCTCTGGCGAACAGCCGGATATTTTTAACGTCGGCGGTTATCGTGAGCTGGATACGTGGCTGGAATATTTGGAAGACCTGTCTGATCAGCCTTGGGTCGGTGATGTGGTTGATGTCGCTAAAGAACCGATGACCAAAGATGGCAAGCTGTACGGTCAGCCGATGAACCTGGAGGGTTACGGCTTTATTTATAACAAGGACTTGTTCAAAAAGGCTGGAATCACCGAGCCTCCTAAAACGCTGTCCCAGCTACAGGCTGCTGCGCAAAAGCTGCAAGCCGCAGGCATCACACCTTTTTCCAATGGGTACCAGGAGTTTTGGGTGCTGGGCATTCATTTGCTGAACGTGGCATTTGCTAATCAGCCAGACCCATCGGGCTTCGTCAAGGGAATGAATGATGGAACAGCCAAAATTCCGGGCAATGCTGTATTCGCCGAGTGGATTAAGCTGTTTGATCTGACGCTCAAGTATGGCAATGCGAAGCCGCTCACGACCGATTACAATACGCAGGTAACGAACTTTGCCACTGGCAAGGCTGCTATGATGCAGCAAGGGAACTGGACTCAGGTCCAAATTGACGGAATTAATCCGAAGCTGAACCTGGGTATTCTGCCTATGCCGATTGGTGAAGACCCAGCGGCGGGAGATAAGCTGTTTGTAGGTGTCGCTAATAACTGGGTGGTTAATAAAAATTCGTCTGTCAAAGCCGAAGCGAAAGAGTTCTTAAACTGGATGGTGACCTCTGAGCAGGGGAAAAAGTACATCACCAAAGAATTTAAGTTCATTCCAGCGTTCAAGAACATCAAAGGCGAAGAGGCTGATATGGGTCAATTGGGTGCCGAAGTCGTGAAATACAGTCAGGAAAATAAAGTGCTAGGCTGGTTCTTCAACCGCTTTCCTGAAGGAGCACAACAGGAATTCGGAAGTGAGATGCAGGCCTATGTGGCAGGTAAATCGGATGCCGGGAAGCTGTTCGAGGACTTCCAGAGAACATGGGATAATTTAAAGACCAAATAATGAAATGAAATACACAGAAGAGCCTTCGCATGTCAGGGAGATACATGGTCCTGAGCATACGAAGGCTTTTCTACCTATCGTGCCACAGCGCAGACGGAGGGTACTTCCTATCGCCACCGCTACGCTTGTACAGCACCATTCCGCCTACCTGTTTTTATGTTCATTTTTTCGTGTGGCCTATACATTATAATGAAGTAGAACAATATCCCCGCGGCGTTCTATTTCGTGAAGTTCAAATGTGCTAGGCGGCGTTCCTTCTGGAAATAAGGGGATTCCTTGTCCAAGCACTTTGGGAATAATCGCAATGATCGCCTTCTCCAGCAGTCCAGCCTGCATGAAAGCTTGAACTAACTGGCCTCCACCTACTAACCATACCAAACCTTCGGATTGTTTTTGTAGACGTGGAACCAGTTCAGTCAGAGTCTCGTCGGTAAAAGTGACATGTGGTGCCTTTGGTTGCTCCATCAATGACCGGGTGAGTACATAACACGGCTTTCCGGCATAAAGGAAATCATCCGAAAGCTTTAATACTTCCTCAAACGTCAGCCTACCCATCAGCACCGTACCTACAGTATCGTAAAAGTCAGCATATCCGTTATCTCCTCCATCTCCTTTGACATCAAACAGCCAGTCCACCGACCCGTCAGGCATTGCGATATACCCGTCAAGACTCATGGCGATATACAGCACCACTTCATTTGATTTCATATCCTTCATTGTTCATCACTCCTTTCTAGCTCTATGTTACAATCTATTTATGACATACTTTGTCGTAGTTAAATAATTGTTTAAACTTCATTTTTATTAGAGGAGCATCCTATGAACGAACGCAGAATTGCTCTTATGAGGATACTGGATTCCCGAAAAAAATATACGGCGCGTGAGTTGGCCGAACGCTTTGGCGTTTCCATCAGAACGATACAAAGAGATCTCGATTATCTGCAGCAAACCGGGTTGCCTCTGTACACCGAGACGGGTCCTCATGGCGGATACCGGGCACTTCCCAATCGGCTCCTTCCTCCCCTTCATCTTGCGCGCGACGAAGCTCTGGGTCTTTTTCTCATGCTGCAACTGCTGGAAAATATCCCGGATATCCCTTTTGGATCGGTTCGTAGACACTTGTCCGAACATTATTATGCCGAGCTTCCTCAGGATGTACAGGGCAACATTAACCAGCTAAAGGATTACATTTCTTTTCGCATGATGCCCACTCACGCAGACGCACCCCACACTTCGCCCATTTTGGAGGCTGCGCTGAATAAGCGCAGGGTGAACATGCACTACCGCTCTGCTTCCGGGGCAAAGTGGACCCAGGTATATCCGATTGGGCTTTACTTTGATCACGGCTATTGGTATATGCCAGCGCATAGCAGAGACCGCATTATTCTGTACCGTTCAGATCGGGTGATTAACATAACCATGCTAGATGAAACTCTGGATAGCCTTCCTACCCTTCAAGAGTGGTTGGCTTCAGAAGATTCCCGTGTTGGGATCGCGTCGAAAATAAGATTTACCGCCTTGGGTGCCAGGCTGGCCGAATCAGACGCCCTCTTCCACAATGTCTCCCATCAGGAAGAGCTAGGTCAAGAATGGCAGGGACATATCCCTGTTGAAGAGTTTAGGTATGTATCCAGACTTTTGCTAAAATACGGGCCTGAGGCCGAGGTCGTATATCCGAAAGAACTGCGTACACTGGTCAGGAAATTGCTGCAAGACAGTCTGAATCCTTATTTGGAGGATGACGAAGAATAGGAGGGAGTGTCCATCGCATTTCCATATATTTCGGTTCCTCTATTTATAGTTAATCACATGAATATTTAAGGTTATTAACATATGACTTTCCAATTATTTTTGTGATAAAGTTTTGAAAAGAGCCCGTTTTCGTATATGATGAAGAGTAATAATTCAAAAGGCTGGACGG
>NZ_JCAJRU010000078.1:0-19628 GCF_059447605.1 Paenibacillus sp. N119s
CTTCACGAGTTGTATTCCTACATTGAACGAGATGGAAAAAGGTTCAATCCACAAACAGTGGAGGCTGCTCTGCGAAGCGCCTATCGTATACTTGCACCCGGCGGGCGTATTATCATTCGCGACGGTATTATGACCGAACCCGTAGAGCAGCGTAGACGAATTCGATTTTTGGAACCCGACGGAATGGAATGGCTGCTGCGGTATGTGCAGGATTTTGCGGGTCGTCCCATTGAAATAGAGCGCATAGGTGAGCATGAGGCTGTTTTGCCGGTAAATGATGCAATGGAATTCCTATATACCTATACATGGGGGGCGGAAGCCTATGTGCATGAGGTGCAGGAGCAGTTTGGTTATTTTACTCCATCACAGTATGAAGAGTGTATTCGTAACACACTTGGATCACAAGCGATCATTCGGGTGAGTCGTCACTATTTGCAGGAGGGCTATGCTGAAGCGTTGTCTAGACGTATTGAGTTCATGGATGAGCAGGGTCAGCCGGTTCCTTTGCCAGACAGCACCTGTCTGATCGTGATTGAGAAGCCAAATGATAGGGATAAAGAACTGAATGATTTTTAATTTGAACAAGAGAATGCCTTCTGAGTTGTGTCACGCGCACTGGGAAGGCATTTTTTTTGGAAAACGATTGGAGGTTCGTTCATGTCGGCACAGGTAGTGATATCCGAATATAATCCGCAGTGGGTAGCAGAGTATACCCAAGAACGAGCAAAAATGATGGAAGCTCTCGGGGACGTGTGTCTCGGCGTAGAGCATATCGGGAGTACATCTGTTCCTGGTCTGGGAGCCAAGGCTATTATCGATATTATGGTTGGAGTAGAAGATTTGACGTTTATTCAATCCGAGCAGCGAGAGCGTTTACTCGGTATTCAATATGAATATGTACATAAGCCTGATTTTCTAGAGCGAGCTTTCTTTCGCCGTGGAGAATGGGGGGCTGGGACTCATCATTTGCATATTTACAATTACCAAGGTGAGCATTGGAATAACCATCTGTTGTTTAGAGATTACTTGAAAACCCATCCTGAAAGCCTGCGAGCGTATGAGGCTTTAAAAAGAGATTTGGCGCACCAATTCCAATATGACCGTGCAGCGTATACCGAGGCCAAAGGACCTTTCATACGGCAGATCGTTGAGCAAGCGAAGCTTGAAAGACAAAAGCAGAGACAGATGAAATTATAGTATGGCACGGTGTTCGGGTGGTTGAAGGCTTAAAAGATATTCTGTTTTTTATTTAAATTTTTTTGTATATAATACAAAGAGAAATAGCTGACTAAACTCATCAAAAGAAGGGGGTGTGTGAAAGATGTCCAAACGTTTGATTCCTTACATCACTATGGATGGAAATGCGAAGGAAGCCATCGAATTTTATGAGAAGGCATTGGATGCCCAACTGCTTTTTGTTCAAACCTTTGGAGAAATGCCGGAAAACCCCGATTTTCCCATTCCCGCTGAGGTCAAGGAACGTGTTGGACATGCTACTCTTAAGGTTGGTGAGACAGAGCTTATGTTTTCGGACACCTTTCCAGGATCGCCGTTTAGCAGCGGGAATCAGGTGAGCATCTGTATTACAACTGACAGTGTGGAGCAATCCCAAAAAATGTTTGATGCTCTACAGCAAGGAGGACAGGTGGGAATGCCCTTGCAAGAAACCCATTTTAGTCCGGCTTATGGGAATGTAACAGACAAGTTTGGTGTCACCTTTCAAATTTTCACAGAGGTTCGATCTTAACAAATAGAAAACGGCCGGATTCACTGCTTTAGCGATCTGGCCGTTTTTTGTATATTCCCCTTACTTATACGCCAAAGTTAAAATCATCATCTGTCAGCGGCTCTACATTCATCGCCCGTACATAACCGTTTCCTTTTTTAGAAAAGAAATCGTGCTGCTTGGTGTGGGTGCTGATACCGTTGAATACGATGGGATTGACTTCTTCTTCTTCAAAAAGTGGATCAAAGCCCAGGTTCATCATGGCCTTGTTGGCGTTGTAGCGCAAGAAGACTTTAACATCGTCTACAAGTCCAATAGGGGCATAAATTTGCTCGGTATACTGTTCTTCGTTATTGTGCAAGTAGCGCAGCAAGCCTACCAGCGTCTGATAGAGATCACGTTGTTCTTCCTCGTCCAGTTCTGCATAAATTTCCTGTGCCAGTACACCTACGTAGACGCCGTGAATACTTTCATCCCGTAGGATCAGATCGATAATTTCCCCACTGCATGTCAACTTGCCCTGACCTGCCAGATAGAGAGGGTAGAAGAAGCCGCTATAAAATAAGTAGCTTTCTAATAGCACCGACGCAGCCATCGCGAGATACAGGTCTTTCGGTGTATGAATGTTCATATAATACTGACGGATGGTTTCTGCTTTGGTCTGGAGATACGGATTTTCTTCCACCCAGCGGAATACACCGTCAATTTCTTCTGTGGAGGCTAGGGTTGTAAAGATGCTGCTGTACGACTTGGCATGAATTTGCTCCATCATCGCCATAAAGCTTAATACGGCTTTACGTTGCAGTCCGTCTACATGCTCCATAATTTGCGGCATACCCACACCGCCTTGAATGGTGTCTAGCAGGGTCAGGCCGCCTAGCACCTTCATGTAGGCTTCTTTTTCGATATCACTGAGGGTTACCCAGGACATTTTATCGTCAGACAGCGGAATTTCATCATCCGTCCAAAATTGCATAATATTCTGATTCCAGAACATCAGGGTGAAATCATCGTCCGAGCGGTTCCAGTTTACGGCTTGTATACCTGTCATTGTTAGCATTCTCCCTTCAGCTTGCGAGATTCCCTGGAAACCATATAGGAGGTTAACAGAGAGTCATCGTCTGCTTGACATACGGAAGCTGTATCCGCGAGGGCCTTGTCCAATCCTATAAAGGTATGAACCACACGCTGGATACAGCTTCTAATGCCAAACATCCATATCTATTCAAAATCTAATTTATTGTATAGCTTGTTACCATGTATGCATTAGATGGAGCAAGTGAGGCACTCTTCCACAGACAGTTTTTTGGTACGTGTGTAGTATAACGATTTGAGTCCTTTATGTGCAGCATACAGATAGCAACGGGCTAACTGACGCGTAGTCACGTCACTGTTCACATGAAGTACAGTCGAAATTCCTTGGTCCACGTGAGGCTGGATTTCAGCAATCAGATCAAGTACTTTGAATTGGTCCATTTGATAAGCGGATTTGTAGAAGAATACATTATCCTTTTGCAAATACGGCATTGGGTAATAAGTTGTCGAGTTCGCATAGGTGCGAGTTTCAATCTGCTCGACAATTGGCATAACGCTGGATGTTGCATTTTGAATGTACGAAATGCTGGCAGTGGGAGCAATCGCCATACGGTAGGCGTGGTACAGACCGTTCTTCATGACGTCTGCTTTTAGTTTGTCCCAGTCCGCTGGAGTCGGAATATAAATATCCTTGAACAGTTCTTGCACACGTGCCGTTGTTGGACGATAATCGGTGTTCAGATATCGGTCAAAATATGCACCTGTCGCATAATCCGATTCCTCAAATCCATAAAAGCTTTGTCCGGCTGCTTTTGCGATTTCCATACTCTTTTCGATGGAATGATAGTTCATCGTCATGAAGAAGGTACGGACAAAATCCTTCGCTTCATTGCTTTCATATGCAATTTTATTCTTGGCAAGGTAGCCGTGCAGATTCATGACACCCAGACCCACGGAATGCATTTCACGGTTCGCTTTCGCAACACCTGGTGCATTAGCCACTTGGGTCATATCGCTGACCGAAGTGAGAGCAATCATACCCTCGTGAACGGACTCGCGGATTTTGCCGTGCTCCATCACATTTACAATGTTCAGGGAAGCCAGATTACAGCTTACATCCCGGCGAATAATATCCTGTTGTCCATAATCGGCAATCTCAGAAGTTTCCTGTAGCTGGAAGATTTCCGTGCACAGGTTTGACATTTTGATTTGGCCCACGTTTTTAAGAGCATGCGCCTGATTTGCGTTACTCTTATTCATAATATATGGATAACCAGATTCCAACTGAATCATGGCAATTTTCGTCAGCATATCACGTGCGCTCATCGCTACTTTTTTCTTCACTCGATCGTCGGCGAGCAGCGTGTCGTACATTACATCCAAGTCCATGTCGTCCAAATGCGTTCCATAAGCTTTGAACACACTATAAGGAGCAAATACATGCAGCGGTTCGTTATCCTGAGCCAGCTTGTAAAAGCGGTTCGGCACCAGCAATCCGATCGACAGTGTCTTGAGGCGTACTCTTTCGTCAGCATTGATTTTTTTACTATCCAGGAACTCCAGCACGTCCCATCCAAAAATATTGTAATAGGCTGCGCCAGAGCCTTTGCGTTGCCCCATTTGGTCCGCATAGGAGAAGCCGTCTTCCATCAGCTTGAGCACAGGCATAATGCCTTTGGCTGCCCCTTCTACACCTTTAATCGCTTCGCCGCGTGACCGCAGCTTCGACAGGTTAACCGCCACACCGCCGCCGATTTTGGATAATTGCATGCAAGTGTTCAGTACATAGTTGATCGAGTTCAGAGAGTCGTCCATTTCAAGCAGGAAGCAGGATACCAATTCTCCCCGGCGGCTTTTGCCTGCGTTCAGGAAGGTTGGTGTTGCTGGCTGGAGACGTTGCTCCATCATCGAACGGGCCAATAGGCGTGCCGTATCTGCATTGCCGCGTCCCAAATGCAGGGCGACAGCAGCCACCCGGTCAGGATAGTGCTCCAGATAGACTTTACGGTCATTACTCTTCATTGCATAGTCAGTATAGAACTTGGATGCTGCCATATAGGAAGGAAATTTAAAATTATAGCTATGAGTGATATGGAAAATATCATTAATTTCATCAGCCGTATAGCTGTTATAGAAATTTTCGTAATAATCATTCTCAATCATATACAGTACTTGAGCAGCTGTGTCAGCAAACTTCAAGCTCCGTTCCTGAACTTCCTTCATAAATTCTGCTACAGCCTCTTGGTCCTTTTCCAATTGGAAAAAGCCGTCTGTATCGCGTTTCATCAACATGTTGTTCAATTCAATATGCCGCAACTCGGCTCACCTCCTGCTTAAAACGCTCTACATCTCCGAACGTTCCAGATAATTCAAATTTGCTAATCACCGGGACATTATAATGGTCGGCAATCAAATCCGCACTTTTGGCAAATTTCTCACCCCAGTTACGGTTGCCGCTTGCAGCTACACCAACAAGGTTTTGTGCATTTTTTTTCAAAAAGGAAGATACCTTCTCAGGTATCTGCCCAAACCCGGTAGTATATGTAATGAGTACGTAAGGTTCTTCTATAGTCATTTGCTCCTCAATCTGAACCGCCGGAAGCTTGAGCTTGTTTATAAATCTTTTTACATTGCCAGTCTTGGAATCATAAGCAATCAGCATGGTGTGCAACCTCCTTAACAATTAACGAAAAAAAGAAAACGGCATTGCCAAGAGACCCATCATACCTGTAATCCCTTGCTGGCTGCGCCATTTAAGATTTCTGACTCTATATTTACATGTATTTTCATACCTGTATCTTCAAGATATCGGGCATAAATACGTTTTTTACACTATATTTAGAGTACATTTTCTATTTTATATCTATATATAGTTTTGTCAATCGGTCTAGAGAGGCTCAGAGGACCCAGATTCGGTGTAAGTCCAAGCAGGGTGCGGAAAAGAGCGAAAGAACTTTTTTTTCGTAAGTATGTTAAAAAAGTATTGGAGTTTTTGAGGCTGAGGATGTACCATTTGTCAATGGGCAATAGATTGGAAAATTTACATTTTACTGTAGAAAGGATGAAGTAGATGGGAAGTAGTTTTTTTATGGAATTTCAATCGTTTAATATGATCTTTTTTATCGTGCTTGGATTTATTGCTAACTACTATATCACCTTTGAGTTTGAAGGAGGTGAACGTAAGGAGCTGAAGGTAAAGGGTACGGACTTCGGGATGATTGTGAGCGGGGATCGCGGGGAGGTTCATTATAAAGGGACACAATTTTTGGAGTTTGTCAGAGTTGTGGAAGCGTAAGGTTGACCGGAAAGGTAGTGTACTACTTGAAAATACATATTAGGGAGGAAGCTGACGATGCCACATATCATTGGAGCACGAATTGTATTAAGAGAGTACCGTCAGGAGGATATACCTGATATCCGAAGATGGGTTAATGACCCGGCAATCACACATGGTTTAAGCGACGTATTTATCTATCCGCATTCACAGGCTAATAGTGAATCGTTTGTACAGATGATGATTGACGGCAACTCTGAAATCAAGGGTTTTGTTATTGCACATAAAGACACATTGGACTATATTGGACAACTTGATTTATTCAAAATCAACTGGATGAATCGCCACGCCACGTTTGGGATTGTGATCGGACGCGACAGTGACCTCGGCAAGGGCTATGGGCGGGAAGCGATCCGGCTGATACAAAAGTTTGCGTTTCATGCGCTGAACCTGCATCGGCTGGAACTGGAGGTGTATTCGTTCAATAAACGTGCACATCGTTGTTATCTGGCATGTGGCTTTAAGGAGGAAGGGCGGCTACGGGAAAAGCTATTCAGGGAAGGACAGTACTATGACATCATTCAGATGGGGATGTTGCGAAGTGAATATGAGGCTGTAGAGCAAGCGAAGGAATCCTGAAAGTGAGTACGCATAAGCTATTTTACTCTGTCAGTTTTCTTCAATTTTTTATGAGTGAAATCACGGGGACTACGCTCATCCTATTTCTATTAGCTAAAGGACTTTCTCTGCAAAGTGCGAATTTCTTGCTAGTTGTATTTTTTGTAAGTATTTTTTTGTTTGAAATACCGACAGGAGCTATTGCAGACAAGTATGGAAGAAAAATTTCTGTTGTTCTGGGGCTTTGTTGTTTTCTAGTCTACAGTGTTTTGTTCGTTTGGACAGACCACATATGGCTGCTTATGTTCGCGCAAGTCTTTGGGGGGCTGGCAATATGCTTACAATCAGGTTCATTGGAATCATGGGTTGTGGAAAACAGCGATAAGCCGATGGAAGTTCTTTTTACAACCTCTAATAGTATACAGTATATTTCGGGATTTATTTGCGGTCTGTTGGGGGCCTTTCTCGCAACTTTTAACTATTCACTTCCCTGGGTGGCCAGCATTGTATCTATTATCCTGTGTATTTTTCTATGGTGCTTTTATATGAAAGAGAAGAATATTACCCATCGAAAAACATCTGCTACTCGTATTAAAACGATTATCGGAGAAAGTGTCCGTATCGGTTTTGAAAATAAGTCGATCTGGATTGTGTTTATCATTGGTTTATTTATCAGCTTTTCGAATTCGGCGGGGAATACCTTTCAACAGCCACGTCTGGTTGGTCTTTCTGAACAAGGGATTTGGATTATGGGGCTGATTAAGGCAGGCTATTCACTATGTATGACTTTAGGAAGTTATCTGGTTCGAAAGCTAAGCGCACGTTATAGTGATGTACATATACTTATATATGCTTGCAGAATGATTGGGATCTGGCTCATCTTAGCGGGTGCTTTCAACACCTTTTATCCTGTACTGCTTACCTTTTTAATTTATGAAATTGGGCGAGGGATGTACCCGGTTGCCAAACAAATATTTCTGAACAAAAGAATATCTAATGAGTATCGTTCAACTTTGCTATCTCTGGATTCTGCCATTTCCCAACTAGGCATGTGCATAGGTTTAATCGTGACAGGCATCGTAAGCCGTAATTTTACCCATCTGGCTTCAGATCAAACACCTATTCAGCTATCTTGGGTGCTGTGTGGCGGGATTGCATTGATTCCAATCTTTTTATTGCTTTATGTCCACCGGGTATCTAGGAAAAATAATAGCTGGAAAGAAAAGGCGACAAAGCAGAATATTTAATGGAAAAGGGGCTGAACAGGTTCTGGCTGTCAGCCCTTATCTATTTTTAGTAGCAATCGATTTCTACTTCTCCCCGTACCATAGCTTCAACCGATTTTGGATCAAGCCAGTGAAGATTTCTTCAGCCTTCGGTACACCCGCCTGATCCAGTTCTTGGAGCATGCGATCATACACAGCATCGAATTGATCTGGTTTGGCGAGTACGGCCTCAGGAATCCGTTTGCGCACAATGTCCTGTGACTTCTGATAAATCACATTGTAGTTCGTAGTGGTCGGAACAGGCATGTTGTAGGCAGCTCCCCACTCTTTTACTGGAAAATCCTTTTCATTTGGGAACAGGTCTTTCCATGTCCGGGCATTATATGCCTGAAGGGACTCTTTTTCCGCTTTGCTATAATTTTCGGTAATCATCTCTGGATAATTGGTTGTATAGTAGTTGCCAGTTGGGTCCTTTACGCTATCGCCGTAATGTGGTCCCCATATCCAATACAAACCGATACCGGATTCTCTGCTAAAAGAAGCATTATCCTTGTTTTTACGTTCTTGCACAGCTGCAGGAATGACTCGTTTGCCGTTCTCTACATTGTAATGTTGTCCTTCAATTCCCCAATTACGTAAAATTTGTCCTTCGTCCGAGGCCAGAAAGTCAAGAAACTTGATAGCTCGCACTGGATTTTTGCATGAAGTTGTAATGCCAATCCCGGACGCAGTATCAAAACCAATGGGCTGGAGAGAATGATCTTCGTATTGCTCATTTAAAGTGACCGGAAAGTGAGCATAAGTGTATTCATCCTTGCCTGCTGCCTTGAGCGCATTTTCGGCATCCTGGTAGTTCCATTTCTGATCAATCAATCCGATGACACGTCCTGCGGCGATTTTGGATTTGTACTGATCACTTTTTTGTACAAAAGTGTCCTTATCCAAGAGCCCTTCATTGTACATATGGTTTAACCAACGGAAATACTCCCGTTCTTCCGGGCGTTTGTAGTGAAGAATGGCTTTGTGTGTTTTAGGATCAATATAGTATTCTCCATCGTCTGGTCCGCCTGTAGCCGTAACTGCCGGGTTTGTCACAGTAATTTGCATTTTCCAGTCCTCGGCGTCGAGTGATAAGGGAATGGTAGGCTGGCCATTGGTAGTAGGATATTTGACTACATACTCTTTAAGTGCTTTTTCAAAATCTTGAACGGTGCGAATTTTGGGGTAACCGAGCTTCTTAAGGGCCTGATGCTGGATTTCGAAGCCGGCTTGTGCATCAAACGCGATGTGATCTACGCCCAAATTGGTCGGGATGGTATAAATGGCGGGATCTTCATTACTATATTTAATACGGTTAAAATAATCTCCATACACTTTCTTAATATTAGGACCGTATTTATCAATCAGGTCGGTTAAGTCAATGAGTGCGCCGGCATCGACCAGTTTTCCGATGTCTCCTTTGGGGTACACGAGGTCAGGGTACTCTCCGCTAGCAGCCATTAAAGCAAACTTTTCCTCGCCTCGACCATTGACAGCATGCTCGGCATTTAGAGTAACACCTGTTTTCTTGGTAATTTCCTGCCCGACAGCGTCCTTCATGTTGTTCCAGTTGGAGCTTGCGTCACCGCCAAAGAACGTAAATGTAATGGGACTGGTGTCGTTGGGGTCTTCCTTTTCTGCCGTACCACCTGTTCCATTCGCGCAGCCCGTTGTAACGAGCAGCAACAAAGCCAGAAGCAGAATGGAGCTTTGTCGTACCGACCTGTTCGTGAACATCTGCAAATCCCCCTTAATAAGTATGATTTACACAATGTAAGTGCTTTCAATAGTAAATTGTAGGAAATAAATAACCTTACGTCAAGTCATTTATGCTGGTTTGTTATGTGTTTTGTTTTCTATTAAGCAAACATATTTAAATAAAAGGTGCGGATTTGTGCAAATCCATCGTTTGATGATCTAAAACAAAGTATGCTACGATGGTACCAGTTTATAGGCATACCTGAATATTTAGAAGACTAAGGTAGAAAAAGATTTCGAATAGGGTTGGGTGAGGAGATGCGTGGAAAAGTAACATTGCAGGAAATTGCGGATGCGGCGGGTGTTTCAAAGTTCGCTGTTTCGCGTGCATTGTCAGGCAAACCCGGTGTAAGTGAAGAGACGAGGGCATTGCTGGTTAAGCTGGCCGCCCAGATGGGTTATTTTCGCAGTCATCCCAAAATGACTGGGGTAGAGCCTCGGGACACGGATGCCAGAGAATGGTCAGGCACTGTGTTGGTGTTATTTCCGAATATCCGGCACCAGAACCGGGAGTCCAGGTACTGGGGACCTGTATTTGAAGGAATCTCCGAGCGTCTGAACCGTAAAGGATTGGATATGATTACGTTAACAGAGCCTTCAACAGACGATATGTTTTCTTTGCTGAATCCGGAGGCCATTAAAGGGATTATCACTGTAGGAACAATTTCAACTACATTATTACTGAACATTTATCGAATGGGGATTCCGGTCGTCATGGTGGATCATTGGGACTCTGCATTTTTAAGTGATGCGGTGTTTACGGATAATCGCACATGCATGAATGAATTAATGAAGGATTTGCTATGCAAGGGGTATGTCCACTTTCAATTTGTGGGTCATGTAGACGACGCTCACAGTTTCTATGAACGTTGGGAAGCTTTTCGGTCTGCACTGGAAATGAGCGGAGTAGAATTACGGCAAAACAAAGCTCTTATTTATGGGGGAGCGCAGGCGCTTGCTGAGGAAATGGACAAGTTGCCTGAGGATGAGCTGCCAGAGGTTTTTGTTTGTGCTAACGATGTGACTGCTTCGCAAGTCGTGGAAGTACTAAAAGAAAAAGGGATTGACGTTCCGAAGCGGTGCGGGGTGACCGGGTTTGACGATACGAATGATCAGATGCCAATTTATGCCACGGTGAGAGTGGATAAGGAACTGTTGGGGATGCGAGCGGTGGACCAGTTATTATGGCGCATCATGAATCCACGCTCGCCTGTGGAAAAAAAGCTGCTGCACGCGGATCTACTCGTACGGGAAGTTCACGCGCCACGGATCAGCCGGGAAAATGATGATCGTGATCGTTCCTTTAGCACAATTAAATATAGTTGATGTCTGGATACGTGGATAAATTCGATCCGCAGTGAAGACGAAGATAGTCGCTTTTAACCTGTTTAGGGGTAGAGGGCGACTTTTATTTTGCATTTCATCGATTGCCAAAAAAAACAATTGACTAATTTGTTAGCTTGATGTTATTTTTTTGTTATGTTAATGAATGATCCAGATGTTCCCAATCATCCTTATAGGGAGGCTTGCGACGATGATTAATGTGATAGGATTGGATGGCTGGAGGTTTAGGGCAGCACAAAGTGATGAGTGGCTCAGTGCGAAAGTCCCGGGCTGTGTGCATACTGATCTTTTGCGACATGGCAAAATTCCTGATCCTTTTATCGGTATGAACGAGATGGAGGTACAGTGGATTGACAAGCAGGATTGGATATACGCAGCCTATTTTGAGATAGATGCCAATCAGTTCCAATGTCAGTGTGTTGAATTGGTGCTGGAAGGTTTGGACACATACGCAGATGTGAAAGTGAATGATCAGGCTGTCTTGTCGGCCGATAATATGTTTCGGATTTGGAGACAGGATGTAAAGGCATTTGTTCAGCAAGGGAAAAATCGACTTGAAATCCGTTTTCGTTCTCCGATTACTGAAGATGTACCCAAGCTGGAAAGGTTGGGCTATGGACTTCCCGCACCGAATGATCAGTCCGAAATAGGTGGTTTGTCTGATAAAAAGGTAAGCGTTTTCGCTCGTAAGGCTCCCTATCACTATGGTTGGGATTGGGGACCACGGCTGGTGACGAGCGGCATATGGAGAGAAGTTCGGATTGAAGCTTGGTCTGGTCTGAACGTGAGAGATTTATTTATTCGACAGGATAAAGTGGGTACCGAGAGGGCTGAACTCACGGCAGTGGTAGAGATTGAAAATGCAGCTGAGGTTAGAGATGCCGAGTTGTGTATTTCTGCTGACGGCAGGGTGTGGTCCAAACCCGTTCGTCTGCGGAAGGGAAAGCAAACAGTGGAGCTGGGGCTAGTGATGAAGGAGCCGAAGCTGTGGTGGTGCCGTGGACTGGGGGACCCGCATCAGTATAGGTTTGCAGCTAAATTGAAGGAGCAAGCACAGGGAGCTGTAATTGCGGAAAAATCAGTGAAAACGGGGCTGCGATCGATTCGCCTAATACGTGAGCGGGATACGGCAGGGGAGAGCTTCTATTTTGAGTTGAATGGAATCCCTGTATTTGCAAAGGGAGCGAACCATATTCCAAATGACAGCTTTGCTGCCGAAGTTACGTTGGAGCGATATCGGCATGAAATTGCCAGTGCGGCCGCCTCACATATGAATATGTTGCGGGTGTGGGGTGGTGGTATTTATGAAGAAGACGTATTTTATGACCTTTGTGATGAATACGGCCTGCTCGTGTGGCAAGATTTTATGTTCGCATGCAGCATGTATCCGGGGGACCAGGCTTTTTTGGACAATGTAGCCCAGGAAGCCGAAGATAACATCAAGCGATTACGCCGTCATCCTTGCATTGCGTTATGGTGCGGTAATAATGAGATTGATTCCGCATGGGCGCATTATGAAGAGAATGCGGGCTGGGGCTGGAAAAAGGCCTACACGCCTGAGCAACGGGAGCGTCTATGGGAAGATTATGAAACCCTCTTCCACCGGATTTTACCGGAGGCGGTAAATGCCTGGGCTCCGCAGACGGCATATTGGCCCTCCTCACCGCTAATTGATCTGACCGGAGATCGAAACCAGCATGCTCATCCGTCCTCCACAGCGGGAGACATCCATTATTGGGGAGTATGGCATGCATCTGAGCCGTTTGAAAATTATCACATACATGTGGGCCGTTTTATGAGTGAGTATGGCTTTCAGTCCTTTCCTGAATACAGGTCTGTTCGCGCTTATGCGGAAGAGAGGGATTTGGAACTGGAGTCTGCGGTGATGCTGGCACATCAGAAGAACAGTTCGGGCAATCGCCTGATTCAAGAATACATGGAACGGTACATGCGGCAACCCAAGGATTTTCCATGTTTTCTGCTCATGAGCCAGGTTTTACAGGCAGAGGCAATGAAAATGGCCATTGAGGCCCATCGTCGCCACAAGCCCTATTGCATGGGGACATTATACTGGCAAATGAATGACTGCTGGCCCGTTGCCTCCTGGTCGAGCATGGACTATTTTGGTCGTTGGAAGGCGTTTCAATATACTGCAAAACGTAGTTTTGCTGATGTGCTGTTGAGTGCAGTGGATACAGAACAGGGAAGTAAGGAGCTGCATCTGGTTAACGATACGCTAGAGCCGATAGCAGGTACGCTGCATCTGACGCTTTTGCATATCCGTAGCAGTCAGGCTATCCGTGAAGAGAACGTTAAGGTAGAACAGCAAGCTGGCGGCGCGGGGATCGTACATGTACTGCCTGCCGATAAATGGCTGAATGGTTTGGACCGTAAGGAGCACATGATGGTCGCACGTCTGATACAGAACGATGAACAGGTGGCCGCCAGTGAAATTTATTTTGCAGCCACGAAAGAGATGGATTTACCACAGGCGAAAATTGAAGTGACAGAGATACAGGGAAGTGGGGGCAGCAGGTTTACGCTTTGTTCGGATGTACTTGCCAGACATGTGTGGCTGAGCGCAGAGCAGGAAGGAATTTTCAGTGACAACCATCTGGACCTGGCCCCTGGTGTTCCCAAAACCGTGGAGTTTCTGGCCTTGCGTAACGGCTCCACCACGTTTGAGGCAGCTGCGCCAGGTACATTGACGGTACAATCATTGGTCAATTGGGTACAAGGTTAGAGAACAGTAGAACCTTATCCACGTTGAAGCAGATGATGGACAATGAAAATCCTTTTCAACTGGCTGAAATATTCAAAAAACATACGATCGGTAGAAAGTTGTAAGGAAATCGGTGAGAAGTGTTTCAGCAGGGGGAAGCTGGATTGCGACATTACCCGGGAAATGCTGCCTACGATTTAGTCTAATGGATGGTTCTGTCTGATCAGACAGTCTGCATTCGTATGTCGCCTACCTGTAAGTGAAGTCTGAAATTTAGTAAGCATCTGTATTCCGGGGATACGAGGTCAATTCCGGGAGAACAGATGCTTTTTTAATCGTCATGTTATGCAGAGTGGAGCGCTTCCATTGAGCTTGAGGCCATTGTGGTGTACACTGTCCAGAATAGGTGTAAATTGGAACGTCAGGAAGGCTGAACAGTTACAAGGAGGAAAAGAAACAGATGTATGCCCGTTTAAGATCGCTAAATTACCCAGTTAAACTTTACATTTTTTTGGCACTGGCCGTATGCTCCGTAATCAGTACTTTGTGGATCATTAACGTGAGACTGCCCTCAGGGGACCGCCCTTATTTTTTTATTTGGTGGAATATGATGCTGGCCTGGATTCCTATGCTGCTGACGCTTCTGCTTGATGTCATTCATTGCTCTTGGAGACGGGGAACGAGGACATTTTTGCTCTGGGTCATAGGGGCAGGTTGGCTTTTCTTTTATCCCAATACACCTTATTTGATCACAGATTTGCTGCATGTATTTGCTAGGTATCCATTTCTAGGTGAGCATCATTTTTGGGGCAATCCGTACTTTTGGAATCATACATTAGGGATGCTGCTGGTAGCTGTCCTTGGTCTTACAATGGGGTTTGTATCGCTCGAATCCGTACGACAGTTGGTACAGCGTGCACGGGGCGGGATTGTCAGCTGGTTGTTTATGCTGGCGGTACTCCTGCTAAGTAGCCTGGGGATTTATATTGGCCGTTTCTTTCGAGGAAACACATGGGATATTGTTTCTGCACCGTCCCAGTTGTACATACAAGTATCCTCCATATGGGCGGATTCCTTGCAACGCACTCATTTTGTGGAGTTTAGCGGGATGGTATTCGTTATTTTACTCGTTAGCTATATATCCACGATGTGCGTGATTTGGATGGGGAACAGCCGCCGGGACGACCGATATTACTGGTGATTACGATGGGGCTGAGTGGTTGAATATCATCATAAGATAATAATGTAAACACGAAGGAGGAATAGCCACAATGAATGGACAGAATCGATCGGATATTCGCGCTGGTCTTCAGGTGGATATTGTGCTTAAAAAGGATCAGCCTACGGGGAAGCTGACGCGAGGAACGGTGAAGGATATTTTGACCAACTCCCCGCGTCATCCACATGGAATCAATTATGTAGATAAAACTGTACAAAAATAATAAATGTACAATATTTGCTGATAAATCCTTTTAATTAAAGGGTTTATCTTTTTTTTATCGAAATATATATGTACATAATTCGACATGAATGGGGAATGATTGTGGGCAGAGTAGTAGCTTTATCTGATAAAAAGTATGATTTGAGATTTGTGGTTAGGAGCACAACAATTGAATTGTACACGGATCTAAAGAGGGGGACAGTTATGAAGAAACATGCCATTATTATGCTTAAAAATATGAATAACGGTAAGGAAGCCATTCACCCTTTGAATCAGTTTATAGTTGAAAACTATCGAAACAAGTCATACAACTCAATGTCTGTGGCATCATTCAGGATTGTATCCTTTTTAAATTTTTTATTTTTTGATAAGGATCGTCCTCTAAAAGAATTAGAGGAAATCACATTAGAATGTGCTACGGAGTTCTTATTTTACCTAACGAAAAAGGGAAACCAAAAATCTACAGTAAAAGGCTATGAGAATACTCTTTATAGCTTTTACCTGTTTCTTTCCGAACAGAATATTCTTAGGTATATAGAGGAGAAGCAAGTTTTAAAAATGAAGGAAAAACAATTTGCTAATCTGATATATAACCAGAATTCATTTGGTGAAAGAATTCATGATTTCAAAACAGAACTGATAATTCCATTTATAGAGACAGCATTTTATGAAGTCAACCCTATTGCATTAGGTGTCTATTATCAGATATTTGGTGGATTACGGATGGGTGAAGTGGTTAATGTTGCAAAATCAAATATCAGAAATATAGGTGCATATGGAGAGTTCGGCCAGATTTTAAAGATAGATGATACATATTTAAGAACTGACTTAATAACAACATCTGGAGCAGGAGAAGTTAAAAAGAATAGAAATCAACCCATTTTTCCATATAGATCGTTACTGAAAAAGCTTTATATGAACCATATCGAAAGATATAAAAACATACATACAGATGCTTTGTTCTTGAATCGAGATGGGAATCCAATGTCTGGAGATAGTTATAGAAAGGCGTTTCAAAAATTACAGAAGGTATTTGTAAGTAAACTAAAAAGGTATGATGATGTTCGTGTCTCTGCTTATGGACATTATTTAGAAGCTATGAAATGGTCTACCCACATTGGGAGAGGAGTGTTTTCTAATTTAATGGCTGAATATACAGATAACATCTTAGAGGTTGCGGTGACACGAGGAGACAGCAGTTTGAATTCTTCTCTACCTTACTTAGCAGATACAAAAAGGATAATGGCAAAACTTCAACACGAATTAGAACTCCTGTACAAAGGTGATTTTTTAAACTAACGGGGGAAAAGAAAATGAAATACTTCAATCTTCAGGAAGCATCAGAATTTTTAGGTGTTACAACTAATAGAGTAAGGTATTTATACAGTAGAAGAACATTTGCAGATACTTTATTATCTGGTCGGAAAATTATGATTTCTAAGAATGATCTCTTGAATTATAAAAAGCAACTGAAGCTTCTGGGTGATCTGTATAGTATTAAGGAGGTAAGCGAAATTCTTGGTTTTAGTAACAGTAATTTATATAGATATTATGTAAAAAAGGGTTTAGGGTTTTTTTAAAACCCTACAAGTAGTCAATAATCAATATTTCATAACCAAGGCTGAGATAAATGATCTGTTGGAGCAAAACAGGGCATACTTAGATATTAAAGACTATAAGACATCAGAGGAAACGGCTTCATACTTAGGTGTACACGTTGAGACTATTTATAAATACATAGCTAATGGAGACTTTCCTAACGCTATAAAAGCAACCTTTTATAGTTCTCAATGGAAGATACCTAATCATGATATAAGGTCCTTCGAGGAACTCAAAAAAAATGGCCTTAATGCTAATTACTATAAAGTACAAGAAGTAGCAAATTATTATGGTGTGCATCTAAATACAATTCATGCTCGTTTGAGAGAAGGTTTATTTAAAGACGTAATTACCTTCAAATTAACAAAGTATATAGGCAGAGACGAGGTTCATTCCACTCGTTCTGAATTAATCAAAGAAATGCTTGGTATAGAAGCAACTTTTGAAGAAAGGCTGTACTTCTATTTACGAAAGGTCAAGAATGCAGATCTGATTCCAGAAACAATAAATATTTTTCGATCATATCTTAAACATTTAATTAGTAATACGAGAATGAGAAAAAAACATCTACTGATAAATTCGTATTGCAATATGCTGATTAATTTGTCTTTACGACTTAATAAGGAAATACAGGAACATACAGATACGGAAGTCATGGATCTAATTGCATCGACAACCAAATTGAGAAAACAGTTAATAGGCTTTCTGAAATTTACATTGTCATCGAAATCGAGCCAATGCAAATTTCAAAACAAGTACAATTACACTTCTAAAATCAATACCCATACGAATAAAGAGATCTATTCAAAATCAGACTTTAAAAAAATTTATTTGTATGTAAATAATATTAACCTTCATAAAAATAAGGCTTTATCCGAACCAGGATACGCTGAAACTTGGTTTTATGTGTTCATGCACATGACTAATGCTTGGAGAAGCTCTGATATTATAAATTTCCCACGTGTAGATTTTTCTAATGTTCCACAAGAATATATAAATTCAATATATACTGATGGAATTACATTCACAGATGCCCAAGTAATTACAAATATTGTGTCGGAGCAATGGGAACGTTTTGTAAGTAATAAAAAGAATGTCTTAAATAAATTCTTAGTTAATATCGATGCTATTCAAACTGCTTCCACTATATTGCTTGCAATTGAGTCACACAGAAGAAAACAAAACTATGATGGTAAATTTCTACTTCCCTTATTGCAACAAAAAAACAGTTCAATTTCGCTTTATATCAAAAATTTTCTTAAAGCAGATGATACTTTGAGACCTTTTTCAAGTAGGGTTGCAAACAGGAGCCTGATGACGTATTTTTTTCACAGTATAACAAGAGGGCCTAATAATGGGGATGTAGCTCACCTTCTTGCCCAAAGATTGAGAAGGCATATGAGTCAGGATACTATAAGTCAATACGTGATGAATACAAATGAAGACGAGTATTTAGATGATACATCATACAACCTTTTTAGACGAGGTCATTTTGGTTGGCTATACAATTCCTTAGTTGAAATTGTTATTAATAAGAAGGATATTGAGCTAACCTCACAGGAGAAGACTACTATTATTGAATCGTACCAAGAACTATATTCTCCCTCCAGGATAGAAGAAATATCAGCATATTTTTTAGAGCACCAAAATAAAAATCAATCAGTATCAATGGAAATTGCGCTGTTACCAGATGATGAATTAAAAAATCGTCTTTACAGCATATATAAGGGTTCTATGCCATCGAAAGAAGAGAATTCACAATGCTTCTACAGTGAAAATTGTAAGAATCCCACAGGTAACTGTAAAGCATGTCCATATATAATACCAAGAACCCATTTACTGACCTCGTTAAGAATGGATTTAGATGAGATTATTAGTCAGATTCAAGAACTAAAAGAACATGATATTTATGAACGAATTAGAAAGACTCATATACTATATAAACTACTTAACTTAATAAGCCAAGCTATAAAGTCATTTAACAAAGAATATGTGGAAAGTTTCATTCCATTGAAGCCACTGCAAAGCAAATTAGAGGGGATAAATGATATGATCTTTTTACCAAGGAAGGGATAACAATAGATGCATAAATTAGAAAGAGTGCATACGCTACAGGAAACTCCGAATGAGAAGATCTCTTTTAATAACAAGAGTTATGGTTTTAAGACTGAAGATGTTCCTACCTATGAGGGTATATACCAAAAACTTAAAAATCAAAATATAGTGAAGTCGGGAGAATTTTTTGAGACAACATGGATCATGTATAATCATCCAGGTCAGAGTAAGGAGTTTGTTACGTTCAAATTTGATTTAGAACTTCATAAGGAGTTCAACTTAGCTTTAAAATGTTATATCGTACAATTAATTAATACTGGCCACTCTCTTTCTTATCTGAAATCACTTCAAATAAACATTAGACAAGCTTTTTTAGATAGCCTGGGATTTAAACCAAGCTTTCGGAAGCAATATGAAGATTTATTAATGGTGACTTCCCATAGAAAAAAGGAACAATTAATAGTAAGTAATCTAATGTTTGCTGATTTTTACTCAAATCACTGGAACAGGGATTATGAGAGAATGTTTAGGTCTATATCTCTGCCAGAGCGGAGAATTAGAACATTACCGAATTATGAAAGCATAATAAAGTTTGATGATATATTACTTGGTTTTATGAGTAACTGTGACTCATACGAAAAGAAAAAATATATGCCTGTCTTATTGTGGTGGAGAATAACAAAAATTATCCCATTACGACCTGCTGAATTTTTATCTATCAAAGCAAATTGTCTTTCTTCTCATGATGGTAAGTTTACAATTACAATTCCGAGAGAAAAACAAAAGGGAAA
>NZ_JCAJRU010000079.1:0-19421 GCF_059447605.1 Paenibacillus sp. N119s
GAGCACACTACATATCTGCTTATAATATGCCGGTATGTTCCCATGGGGGTTGTTATCCCAGCTTGTTAGCACACCCCATCCGCTTTGTGAGAACACTCGGTAATCCGCATTCAGTGCCTCGGCTGTTATGGCTGTATAATTGCGTAGGGCCGTGAACAGCATAGGAACCCAGTCTGTCTCTTCCTTTGCTCCAATCGTTCCTTCTCCCGAAGTAATGCTGTCACCGATAAATTCTATCTTGAGGGGCTTATCAGGGACGGGCAGCAATTCTCCGTCAACCTTCAGGGCATGAATTTGCAACAAGCAGCGGGGGTCCGAGCTCATAGGCTGGACATCCTTGACTACACGAACATTTTTGACCGTGTCAGAGTTCAAACCTCTTAGAAGACAGATCCAATGCCGTCCAGTGGTCACCATCAGGCGACTCATCGGGACACCATTGACAACAATACTAATCCAGGACTCATACATCTGATAATCAGCTTCTATTTCAATCCATAGCTCCGAGCCTTTCATATTTAATTCTATGCCGCTGCCTGTCCAAAACAGAGTAAGAGGGGTGAGGGTTGGCGTAGTTCGGCCATGAACCTTTACATGCTTTGCTTTTGCAAGCGGGTATGTCTTCAATCTCTTGTTATGCGACATATTCAACATCCTCCTCATAATCTCGAATGAATGCTAGTTTCTGTAATATTGTAAAAGAAGTGACAGAGAATCTCAAATTCTATTTGTAAGTAAGTTTAGGACAGTATTTGATAGCAAAAGCACCCGCAAAATTTAATTTGTGGGTGCTTTTTTGGATACACGGAGCACAGAAAATGAAGTTGTTTTTTTAGACTATTCCTTTTCTTCTTTAATTCGCTTTGCCGAACATGACGATGTTTATCGCCTTGCCGAAGTCAATACCTACTTTGCCGGTTAATTCTGCTGTTTGTTGCGCCAATACCACGGCATTGACACCACAAGAGAACAGCGCAATATCAAAGTCATCTTTGTGTGCTGCGATCCATCCTAGTGTTTCAGGCATCTGTTCATATTGATGAAATGCGATCGTATGCGCGATATGCAGCCCGTACGGCTCGGTTTCAAGAACAGATTTGACTTCAGCGGCCGTCCGGGTCACCAGTAGAATACGTCGATTTTTCAGAATATCCCAGAATGCCGGCGTCTGCGCCATATATCGATTCAGGCAGGCATGGCAAGTCAGCGCAGGCGCAAGAGCATAGTGAGCAAAAACCTGATCCGTCAGCTCCCGTTTCATATAGGATGGTGCTTTAATAGATTCGTCATCATAGGGCAAAATGCCAGTAATACTGGCTTTGCTCACTGCTACAGCCACCGCATCTCGTAGTTCCGTATTCGGCAGAAACAGTCCCTTTTGACCGAGATTGGCTTTGACTGCCCAACGTTCCTGTAACACCTTTTCCATCGGCCAGACAGTGTCTTGCGCCAACACTAAATTTTCACCATCCCCAATACGGATAAGCGAAAAGGGCTGGTGCTGATCGAGTGCCAGCTTCAAATGTTTCAGTACTTCGTCTATCTCCAGATACTTTGAATTCGTCATATCATGGTTCCTCCCTGTCAGTCCTGCTTGTTTCATGTTTCAGATGGACCAAAAAACTTTGTATTCTATCATATGTCGAACGTAAAAATATTTTTGTATGAACGGCTATTCTTTTTGGATTCTACCTATTTTTGCGAGAGTTGTTGTATCTGTACGTGCCGTTTCAGGAGTGTCTTCATAACTTGAGAGGAGACGGATGAAAGGGAGGAAGTTCAATGAATCGCAAGATTGTGATTGAAATTAATTTTAATAACTATGGGATGAATCCCAACCGCCTGACACGTGAATGGATCAGCGAGCGGCTGGATATATTCAGAACCTTTACGCTGCGCAGTCTGCTCAATCAGACGAATGCGGATTTCTTATCTGTCGTCAAGCTGGCGGGTGGATGCAGCGACATTGTGGAAGATGAATTGGCTCAACGTGAGCCCATTCCCGACCACATCCGTTTTGGTACGAGCATTGAAAGTAAACGTCGTATCCATGCATATATCGAAGGTGCGGACGAACTGCTCATTGCTAGAATTGATTCCGACGATTTGTACCACCAGTCCTTTGTACAGCAATTGCATGATTACAAGTTTCAACCGGATACGGTTGCGCTGGTAAATCAAATGGGGTACTTGTGGGATGCGGTTGAGGGCCAGATGGCACCTGTGTTTCACCGCTCGCCTTCCTTTTATGTGTTCCGCTATCAAGTAGAGGATTTTTTGAATGGTTACCGTGTCGTTATTCCTGGAAAAGGCACGCACGGATATGTAACGGAGCTGCCGCATGAGGTGATTCCGCTTCGCAACTATGTGAATGTCATTCATGCTGCCAATACTTCGGTGAAAAAGGTGCCAGCGAAGGATCGACTCTCAGAACATGAGATGAACACGGTGCTGGCTGAATTTTTGGGCACAGGCATGGCCAATTCGTAACGGTCAGGAGGAGATTATATTGTTCAAAGGAAAAAAACTGCTGGTGACCGGAGGAACAGGATCTTGGGGGCAACGCCTAACAGCTGAATTGCTGAAGGAGAAACCAGCGGAAATTCGCATTTTCTCACGTGGTGAATTTGCACAGATTGCCATGCAGCGGCAATTTCAGTCTGATCCCCGGCTGAATTTCATAATCGGGGATATTCGGGACCTTCAGGCATTGCAGGAGGCTTGTCGCGGGGTAGACTATGTGTTCCATTTGGCGGCCTTAAAGCATGTCCCTGTGTGTGAAAAACAACCGGAAGAGGCTTTCAAGACGAACGTTCATGGTACGGAAAATGTGATTCGGGCCAGCATAGAACAGGGCGTCGCCAAGGTCATTGATGTCTCTACAGACAAGGCGGTAGACCCGGTGAATGTATATGGCATGACGAAGGCGATTGGCGAAAGATTGATGATCCGCGCCAACGCCTTAAGTGAGCGTACGCGCTTTGTGTGTATTCGCGGCGGCAATGTGCTCGGAACGAGTGGGAGTGTCGTGCCCCTGTTCAAGCGTCAGATCGCGGAAGGACAGGATTTAACGCTGACGAGCCCACATATGACACGATTCTTCCTTACGCTTGGAGAGGCGATTGGCTTGCTGCTGAAGGCTTCTGTTATGGCGATTGGTGGAGAGACGCTTGTCATGAAAATGAAGGGCTGCAATATTGCCGATTTGGCAGAAGTAATGAAAGAACAGGCGGAAAAGCCTGAGTTAAAAGTGCAGGAAATCGGTATACGTGGTGGGGAAAAGCTGCATGAGGTGCTGATTTCGCCCTATGAGGTGCCGTACACGTACCGTTATGATGATCGTTATTTTGTTATTCTTCCCCAGCAAGCAGAAAAGCGTTTGCTGAGTCAATATGGTGGATTGGAGCGGGTGAAATTCGAACAATATCGCTCCGACGATGAGTTAATGGATCGCGCTGGAATTGCTGAGTTACTGCAAGGTATGGAGTAACGATGAAAGAGGTGGGTATTTTGCAGCTTATGGAAAAAATCACAAAAGGAACGGTAAAGGTGGCTGTGATCGGCCTCGGTTATGTAGGGCTGCCCATGGCAGTAGAAATGGCAAAGGCTGGTTATGATGTATATGGTGTGGATTCCGATCCTGTTAAAGTAGCCAAGTTGCTTCAAGGAAAGTCGTACATTATAGACATTGGCGATGATGCATTGGAAGGTCTGATCGGGCAACAATTGCATCCAGTTACGGATATCAAGGTGCTGGAGCATGCGGATATCGTCGTGATTTGTGTGCCTACGCCGTTGACGGACGGACATCAGCCGGATACGTCCTATATTGAGACGGCAATTGATCAGGCCATACCTCATTTGCGCAGACAAACGTTGTTGATTCTCGAAAGCACCACCTATCCGGGAACGACTGAGGAATTGATTCGGTCAGTGATAGAGCAGCGCAGGGGCTGGACGGTAGGTAAGGATTTTTATGTGTGCTTTTCGCCGGAGCGTGTCGATCCGGGCAGCGTCCATTTTAACATTCGCAACACTCCCAAAGTGATCGGCGGTTGCACACCGGATTGTCTGGCCGTAGGAGCAGGTTTTTACGGTTCTTTTTTGGATCAGATTGTTCCGGTGAGCTCGACAACCGTGGCGGAAGCCGCCAAGCTGTTTGAGAATACGTTCCGCAGTGTCAACATTGGAATGGTCAATGAGCTGACAGCGGCCTGTGAGAAAATTGGCATCAATATATGGGAGGTACTGGATGCAGCGGCAACCAAGCCGTTCGGCTACATGCCTTTTTATCCGGGACCCGGCATTGGGGGACACTGTATTCCGGTTGATCCGCTTTATCTGTCGTGGAAATCGGAGCAGCACGGTTTTCCGCTAGAATTCGTAGAGCTGGCAGACCGCATGAATCGGCGTATGCCGCTGTATATTGCAGAGCGAATTGAAGCCATGCTCGCTCAGGAAGGGAAAGCCATAAACAAGGCCAACATCATTCTGGCAGGTGTGGCTTATAAAAAGGACATTGATGATGTTCGGGAATCTCCGGCTCTTGTCCTGTTCGAGCATCTAAAAAAATTGGGCGCTTCGGTTAGCTTCACTGATCCGTATGTATCGAGTTTTAAACTGGACGGTGAAGAAATCACATCGCGGACGGCTAATGCCCAGCTGTGGGAAAGTGCAGATATCGTAGTCATTACGACAGACCATTCGGTGGTGAACTACCAACAGCTGGTTGACCATGCTCCGCTGGTCTTCGATACACGTAATGCGACTGCGCATTGCACAGGTGGACATGTCGTGATCTTGGGGCACCCCGTTAACGGAGGGGGCACTGCTGTTGGCTAACCGTGATCAGGTAAACGAACGTTACTACGGGCAGATTAATTCGGAGGAATCTCATGAAGCCACCCGTAATCGAATTCACTGGATTTGTCGCCATGTACAGGGGCGTACCGTGCTGGATGTCGGGTGCAGTCAGGGGATCACGTCCATTTTGCTCGCGCGGGAAGGCTTTGAGGTAACCGCCATTGATTTGGAAGAGGACAGCATTTCTTATGCAAAAAAAGAACTTCGACAGGAATCTGCATCTGTCAGAAAACGTGTCCACTTTCAGTTAAAAGACATTTCACAGTTTGAGCGTCCTCCCGGTGGATTTGACACGATTATTTTAGGAGAGATTTTGGAACATTTTGCGCACCCCGACACTCTGCTGGCTCATGCTTACCGCCTGTTGAATAAAAAAGGCACGCTCGTCCTGTCTGTTCCTTATGGATACCATCCATTCCACGACCATAAACGAACTTACTATGCCGGAAGTCTCTCCCAAGTGCTGTATCCTTACTTTACAGAACAAGCGCTGGAAGTGCAGCATAAATATTTGTGCTTTGCAGGTCGCAAGAAGCTAAAAGAGCTGCGAGAGGCTAAGCCAGGGGCAGAGCATCTGAATAAGTGGATGCAACTGGATGAAGAGCAGTTCCGACGGGTTGAGCAGCAGCATGTTCGCAAAATGAATCAGCGAAAGGCTGCACTTGACAAGGCGGTACAACGAATCCGGGATATGGAGCAACAACTATTGCCGTTAGAAAGGTATGCGCGTGTCGAACAGATAGACAAGACGCAGGCTGAGAGGAGAGATGCATATACTGATGGCAAGTCTACCGGAACAACAACGGAAGAGTCAGCCAACAGAAGGGGATGACATGAAGTCATGACTGAGCATCCAATGACTATCAGCTTGTGCATGATCGTAAAAAATGAGGAGCAGACACTGGCCCGGTGTCTGGATTCGGTCGCAGACCTGATGGACGAAATCATCATCGTGGACACAGGATCGACAGATCAGACGAAGACGATAGCAGCCCGCTATACGGATCGGATCTACATGTTTGAATGGAAGGATGATTTTGCCGCCGCTCGTAATGAATCGTTTGACAAGGCAACGTGTTCCTATATCATGTGGCTGGATGCGGATGATGTGCTGCTCGAACCTGACCGTGAACGTCTGCGTTCCTTAAAGCAACGTTTGTCTAAGCATATCGACGCGGTGGTGATGCCACTTCACTTGGCGGAGGGTGAGCAGGGGGAGCCGTTGTTCAGCTCACGCCGTGTTCGCCTTGTGAAACGGGAGCGACAATACCGCTGGGAGGGACGCCTGCATGAGGATCTGGTGATACCTCAGGGGCAAGTCGTGCATGCCGATGTGGCAATAACACATCGCCGAATGCACGACCATACGCTCCGTAACCAACGTATTCTCGCCCGGTGGATCAGCGAAGGCGGCAAGCTGGAAGGGCGTCTGCTGTATTTTCACGCTAATGAATGCTTTGACCGTGGAGCATATGCCGAGGCAGCAGAGGCCTTTGACCATCTGCTGAAGGAGCCGAGCGGCTACCGGGAGGATCGGATTACTGCTTGTGCGAGAGCGGCTGAATGCTATCTCCATCTCGGGAAGCCTGAGCAACAGCTGGATCGTCTGCTACACTCTTTTCGATACGGTGTCCCGCAAGCAGATTTGTGCTGCATGATCGGGGACTGGTTTTTCACAAGAGACGAATGGAGCACTGCTGCATACTGGTATGACCAAGCATTGGAGCAACAGCATCACCTTCCTGGTCTTCGACCTGTCCCGTTACCATGCTACTCCTGGCTACCTCATGTGCGGCTCAGTCATTGCTATGCTCATATAGGTAAGCTGGAAGCTTCGTATGAGCACAACCAAACCGCTTTACGTTATTTGCCTGACGATCCGCATCTACTGGATAACGAACGCAAGCTCAGGAAGGCAATTCCCAATCTCTCATCGACCGCCCGTCCTCAAAATAGTTCAAGCTGTTCTGGCCCTTGATCCGCATCAGGCAGCTTGCGAGGTGGAAAAGGCTTAGGCTCCATGCCCAGCATGGTCATGAGTTGCTTGGCGTTCGCAGCGGCGTCTCCACCTGAATTGTTGTTGAATATCACACATACCTCACGGCTTTGCTGTTCCAGCTCCAGCAATCTGTCTTTCCATTCGGCCAATTCCTGTTCATTGTACCGATACAGATAACGAACCTCCCGCCAATTAGGCGCAGAGCTTTGATTCCAACCTGATACGTTACGTCCGTGGAGACGTACGATGGTCAGGTTGCTGTCTGTAGCCTGCGGCACAATGGGAACCGACCCGGGTCCTGCCTGCGGCTCGTCGCATACGCTATGTATCCAGCCTTCCTCATGCATAAATGCCAGCGTTTGCTTCCGAAAATCTGGTGTGAACCAGCTTTGATGTCTGAATTCAAGTACGGATGGGACCTCTCCCATCCTATTTTTTGTGTCTCGCAGGATGGCGACATTTTCACGCGTACAGTCAAACCAGGGCGGATACTGAAACAGCACCGCTTTGAGCTTGCCTGCTTCGCGAAGAGGCAATATAGATGCATGTAGTGCCTCATACATCGCATCAATGGTTTTGAAGTAAGGCTGTTTGCCGCGGGTATGGCCAGTCATGCCTTGATAGGACTTGACGAGAAATGAGAAGGAATCAGGAGTTTCCGCTGCCCAGCGTGCCATACGATCCGTTGGCTGTACCGCATAAAAAGAACTATCCATCTCGACGACTGGAAAATGGCCTCCATAGACCCTTAGTTTTTGGTTAGCTTTAGTCCCTGCTGGATACAAGTCATCGTGATCGCCCCAACCCGTCAGACCAATTTGAATCATCACTTTGCCCTCCTTTCCAGCATAAACCTCTTTAAAGGCATTCCCATGATACATTTTAATGGTAAAATGAGGTGAATCACATGAAATGGGTATGAAGTTCCTATGATTATTTAAGCTCAAATACGATTATTGTAACATGCTCTTATGATGGAAAGCTTTTTTGACTTTGCAAAATGCTTATTCGTAATGTTTTTGAGTTTCCAGTTTGAAAAAGCTAATATAGTATGTAATAGAGCGAAATGAGTTCATGGAGGAGAAACGATATGGCAGAGTGGTACGAGCAAAGCTTTGGGGAAGATTATTTATTAGTATACAAGCATCGCGACTTTCAGGGAGCCTATCAGGAAGTGCAAAAAATGATCTCCTGGCTCAAATTACCGCAAGGCTCCAGCGTACTGGATTTATGCTGCGGGATGGGACGGCATTCTCTTGCACTCGCTGATGCAGGTTATAACGTGACGGGTGTGGACCTTTCCAATGTACTGCTGAGAGAGGCCCGTGCAGCGGATACCGAAGGGCGGGTAAGCTGGTATCAAGGAGATATGCGAGCAGTGCCGCTGGAAGAACGCTTTGATGCGGTGGTCAATTTGTTTACCTCCTTCGGTTATTTTGAGAAGGATGAGGAGCAGCTTAAAGTATTAAAGGAAATTTATCGGCTGTTGAAACCGGGAGGCCGCTTTATTATAGATTATTTGAACCCTTCCTACGTAGCTGCTCATTTGGTGCCGCATTCGTCCCGGGAGGATGAAGGGAATTGGATTGAGGAGCATCGGGTCATTGAAGATGGATTTGTGAAAAAGCAAATTGCCATTCGGTCAGCCGCATCTGTGACGAGCACAGAAGCAGCCTCTGATCTGGGTACGACCCAGGCTGATGCAGAACCCGAGCGTGTGTACTATGAACGAGTAAAGCTATATCCGTATGCAAAGTTCCGTGAATTGCTAGAACAGGCGGGGCTATCCGTAGAGCAAGTACACGGAAGTTATGATGAAGATCAATATATAGAAGATGCTTCGCCGCGAATGATTTTTGTCGGTATGCGGGCTTGAAACATAAGGGCGGAGGGGAAACCATGAAATTGCCAGAGCTTACGCCATGTGAGCGAATAGACGGAGCTTTTCAGGTCAAAATATCCATGTCCTTTCCGCTGCGCTGGGTGAATAGCTATGTGCTCAAGGGACAGCATGGTTTTACAATTGTAGACCCAGGTCCGCGCAATCTGGATACAGAGGCGGAATGGGCATATGTCTTCCAACAGCTGGGAATGTCCTTTGAGGATATTTCGGACATTGTGGTGACTCATCATCACCCCGATCATTACGGATTGGCGGGGTGGATGCAGCAGCAAGGTCAGGCTCGCGTACATATGTCAGCCCGCAGTCATAAGGAAGCGGTGATGATGTGGGGTGATCCAGAATCGACGACTGCTATGGAGAAGCGGCTGCCCAGCTTTTTTGTCCAGCATGGTTTTTCTTTGGAGCAGGTATCAGCCCTAGAAGTACATATGCAGCAGGCTTATTTGCAAGTGAACCCGCAACCTGAGATTACCTTCATTCCTATCGGAATCAACACTCGTCTGGAATGGGCTGGACGCAGCTGGATGCCCGTAGAGACTGGAGGGCATGCACCTGGACATGTGTCCTTTTATGAGCCGAATAGCGGCGTTATTCTGTGCGGTGACGCGGTATTGCCGCAGATTTCTCCTAATATCAGTCTGCTGCCGGGCAGTGATGCCCAGCCGCTGAAGTCTTATATAGACGGCTTGCAGCGCCTAGGTGAGCTGGAGGTCGCATGGGCATACCCCGGACACCGCAATCCGTTTGGGTATTTTCGCGAACGCACGCAGGCATTGCTGGCGCATCATGAAGAACGGCTGGAGAAATTCCAGCAGCTGATCCAACCGGAAGGCAGCACAGCCTATGAGCTGTGCATTGCTGTGTTCGGCGACAAGCTGGGTATTCACCAGCTAAGGTTTGCCATGTCTGAGACGCTGGCCCACCTAGTGGAGCTGGTGCGCCGTGAGCGAGCCTTTATGAGCGAGGAGAGTCCTATCACGCGCTTTTATCCCCATGCCTCGTAAATAATGGAGGAAAAAATATGAGTGACTTGACTTAACATCATGGAAACGCAACATGATTGAACAACATGAGCGGCATGTATGCCGGAAAAGAGGCTTTTATGAATTTGCTGCTGCTGGGAGCTACTGGAAGAGTGGGCCGTTTTATATTAGATTATGCGCTAACGGATGGTCATACCGTAACTGCCCTAGTTCGTTTACCGGATAAGTTGAAGGATTTCGCATCTCGATACGGGACACAGCTGCAAATCGTACAAGGTGATGCCACCAACGCCGAGGATATAGCGCAAGCGCTGAAGGGTGGGCCAACAGTTGTGATCAGTGCGCTGAATACAGCTGGAACCACCACGCTTTCTGTAAGTATAGACCTGTTGATCCGGCTGATGCAGGAGCAGTCCATTCATCGCCTCATTACAGTGGGAACGGCAGGGATTTTGCAAAGCCGGACCGAGCCGAGCCTGTATCGATACGAATCCTCCGATACCCGGCGACGCAGCACCCGAGCAGCCGAGGAGCATCGGCGGGTATATGAATTGCTTCGTGATTCGGCACTAGACTGGACAATCGTATGTCCGACCTATCTGCCGGATGGCGGACGTACAGGTGTGTATCGCGTGGAGAAAGACTTTTTGCCCGAAGATGGTTCACAAATTACCACTGCGGATACGGCTGACTTTACCTATCATCAATCGAAGAGTTGTGATTTTATTCGTACCAGGGTGGGCATTGCCTATTGATCGTGGAACGCAAAACATGCTCTATCTTTTAAGCATCCCAACGAGAGCGCAGTAAGTGTATCTACTTATTTGCGTTCTTTTTTATTTGACAAATATTCAGGCATGGAATACTATGGTTCACAATGGAAACATTGTTTCCGAGATAAGCAAAGGAAGTGCATTGAACGATGTCCGAGTCCTCACAACCCTATAAAACCTATTCTGAGGTGAAGTTACAGCAGCAGCAATTGCTCCGCAAAAATGTGATTGATGCCGCATGCATTCTTCTTGTAGAAGAAGGGCCTGAGGCTGTGACTGTACGGCGAGTTGCACAGAAGTTAAGCTGTTCCACCAAAATCATTTACAGTATTTTTGGTAATAAGGATGGTCTTGCCAATGAGATGTATCTGGATGGATGCCGGCTATTGGCTGAAACCTTTCAACAAGTACCTGTTACCCTAAACGTACTCGCTGATCTGGAAGCTTTATGCTGGGCATACTGGGAATTTGCGCGGCTTCACTCAGCCTATTACAAAATGATGTTTGGCGGGGCATTATCTGATTTTAAGCCAGATGAACAGAGCTTGGAGGGCACCACCACGGCGCTATCGCGAATCCTGCAAACCGTTATACACGCTATGGAGCAAGGAGCACTGAAAGAGCAGGACCCGCTGCTGGTTGTTCGAATGCTGTGGTCAGCATTACATGGAGTAATACATCTACAATTTGCAGGTCATTTTTTGAAAGTGGACATGGCGCAAGAGGTGTATGCATTTACACTGAAGAATACGCTTGATGCATGCAACCCCTCGTCATCTCCAGCGTAAATATGAAGTGTACTGAGGTCGTCATTGGGGTGACTTCAGTTCATTATAGAGTAATGGTAACAGTGTTTCTGAAATAAAACAACGATACTATGGAGGTCATCATCATGTTTATGTTTGCAAACAAGACAGCACTTATCACAGGGGCTTCATCCGGGATTGGCGAGGCATTTGCCTATTCGCTCGCGGCGAGGAAATGTAATCTCATTTTGGTAGCGCGCAATGAAACCAAATTAAAAGCACTGGCGAAAGAGCTCTCCGCTAAATATAACGTAAAAGCTACGGTGATTGTGCTCGATCTATCCTCACCAGGAGCTCCCCAAACACTGCATCAGGAGGTTCAAAAGCAACAACTCAAGGTAGATCTTCTGATTAACAACGCGGGTTTTGCCACCTATGGGTACTTTGAGCAGATTTCAGGAGAACGACAGCATGAGGAAGTGATGCTCAATGTGGCTGCTTTAGTCGACATCACACATGCATTTATGCCTGATTTGTTGCGGAACCGAGATGGGGGACTCATCAATGTTTCATCCACCGCTGCATTTCAGCCCGATCCCTATATGGCTGTATATGGAGCAACCAAAGCATTCGTGCTTTCGTTTAGCGAAGCGCTGTGGGCGGAAAATCGAAAACGGGGACTCAAAGTGCTCGCCCTCTGTCCTGGTGCAACCGAAACCTCATTTTTTGATGTGGTAGGCTCGAGTGAAGCCTCTGTAGGTTCCAGAGAAACGCCGCAGACTGTCGTCAAGAATGCCTTGAAAGCATTTGAAAAAGGGCGCAGTCATATAATATCGGGTCGACAAAACTATTGGGTAGCTCAAGTATCCCGATTTTTCTCTCGTCAAACCACACTTAATATTGTAGAGCGTACATTACGACCTCAAAATTGATTGCAATTCATGAATCAAGATAACCAGTTCTTTAATAACCCGGACTGCTACTAAAAGTACTGTAATTTTTATGCACCGGGTCTGATCGTTTCTGGCACAATTAAATCAGACCCGGCGTCCTATTTACATAGATCAAGCGTTCAGATGCTATGCCAGATCTCGCGAATATAATAAAATCCCATCTCGCTTCTCCCAGCCGTTAGCTGACCAGAAACGTTGGCCTCCTGTGTTATGCTCCATCACAAACAGATGACATTTATCAATGCCTTCTGTGAGCAAAGCAGATAAGGCTCTATCCACCAGTCTGGTCGCAATCCCATGACCACGATGTTCTGCGGTTACACCCAGATGATACAGAAACCCTCTGCGACTATCATGACCTGCTAAAATCGTGCCTATGATGTTTCCAGCGTATTCACAGTTCAAAGCTAAGTCCTTCATTCCGCTGCAAAAAGCGTGCAATCCGTTCCGGTGAGTCCGCCTCGCTTAATCCCAATCCGTCTAAGCCATTCCACAACTCAATAGCCTGATCATAATCATCAGCTCTCATCGTACGGAATGTATATCCATCAGTTACGTTTGCCATGTCTAGTTCTCCTCTTACTCTATATATCTGTTGCATCCATCGCGTATTTTGAATTGGTATACCGTTTTTAGCGTGTTGTATTCGGTGCGCTTTCTTCCCCAAGCTCCTGCTCGCGCTCGGCCTGCTTGCGATGCGCGATACGACTGCTAGCCGAAGCTGCGATCGCACCCACAATATCGTCCAGAAACGTATGGATCGGTCCAAGGCTTTTATCGTTCAGGCGTTCGAGCACACCTGGTTTAAGCTTATCCACATAACCGTAATTGGTAAATCCAATGCTGCCGTACACATTGACGATGGAGAAAGCTAGAATTTCATCCACCCCGTATAATCCCTCATCATTTTCAATCATATCCTGCAATGGGGGGAGAAGTGCGCCCTGTTCCGCAAGAATATCGAGCTGGATGCCTGTAAGCACGGCATTTTGAACCTCACGCTTCATCAGTACCTTGTCCACATTTTCAATACATTCTTCCATCGTTAGGTTCGGGTAATATTTTTTCTGTAAAAGCATAACCAATTCAGCGATTTCAGTCATACTTACACCACGTTTGTGCAGCCACTCACGGGTGGCATCGGCTACCTTTTTACTATTCAGGCTGTAAGGTACTTTTTTCTTGTCCATAAAGTTGAAGTTACCCTCCTCGTGTTGTTCCTAATTTCTACTGTAATTATGACCAGTGTGTCCAGTCTGCTGAAAAAGTAGTTATTTTTTACGCGGGGCTCGTATACATATTAGTACAATCTGTACAAAATTGTTAGGGAGGAACTTCATTTATGAACATAAAACACCCATGGCGTTTGACCTCTGTAGCCGGGCTGCTATCCTTGCCCCTGTTGTTGTCCGGATGCAGCCTTTTCGGCAACGAAGCCGCGTCCATTGACCCTCCGCCGTCCACGACAGAGCAGTCCATGATTAAGGCTGTAACCGGAAATGCACCTGCCACGACCGGGCAGTTGAGGGCTGTTTTTTTGCAAGATCATAACGGCTTGCTGGCCCCTATATCCTTACCGATTGCTACAGGTGATGTACAGGCAGATGCCAAGTCCGCGCTGGAAACGCTGGTTGAGGGCGGGCCGTATGCTGGCTTATTACCAGAGGGATTTAAGGGTGTACTGCCCCAAGGTACGGAAGTGAAAAGTGTGACGGTGGACAAGAGCAACAAGCTGGCTGTTGTTGAATTCAACAAATCTTTCGCCAACTATAAGCCAGAGGAAGAACGCAAATTAATGGAAAGCTTGACCTGGACACTGACTGACCGTCCTGATATTAAGAGCGTACAGATTTGGGTGGACGGCAAAAAGCTAAACGAAATGCCTGTTGGTGGCACACCGCTGGATCAGCCGTTGACGCGTGCCGTAGGGATTAATTTGGAGGTCGGTCATGGCGTAACACCACTGGATTCCAGTCCGGTCACCGTCTATTTCTCTTCATCTTCTCCTGCTGGAGTTCAATATTATGTACCTGTAACACGACTGGTCAGTCCGGAAAAAGATCGTGTCCAGTCAGCTCTGCATCAGTTAATTCAAGGGCCGCAGACCAAGGATGGATTGCAGGAAGTAATGACAGGGGAGACGGCGCTGAAATCGGTAGAACGCTCCAAGGATAACGTCATTACGGTATCACTCTCGGATGATATGTTTGCCAAGGGGGAGGCCGTGCCTGCTGAATTTTTGGAATCAGTCGTACTGACGGCGACGGACAATTCGGATGATGCACTCAAAACGAAAGTTCGCATCGAACTGAATGGTGAGAAAAGTGTGATGGGGCAAAATAATCAAAATTATGGAGAGCCTGTGTCCAAGCCGCAGCACATTAACGAAATTCCTCTTTAAGGAACAGGGAAACGTCCTTGGGGTGCTTTTGCCTGCACACTTTGGTAAAATAAACATATAAGAACAGGTTGCATACGACGTAGGAGGAAAAAGCATGAGTAGATCTAACGGACGAAACGGTGATGAGCTGCGCCCGATGAAACTGACAGCTGGAGTAAATAAATACGCGGAGGGCTCTGTTTTTATAGAGGTTGGCGAGACGAAAGTCATCTGTACGGCTACGGTGGAAGAGCGCGTGCCACCCTTCATGAAAGGCCAAGGAAAAGGCTGGGTGACCGCAGAATATTCCATGCTTCCACGGGCGACACATAGCCGTAATCAGCGTGAAGCTGCACGCGGCAAGCTGACTGGTCGTACTATGGAAATTCAGCGTCTGATCGGAAGAGCATTGCGTTCGGTTGTCAATTTGCAGGCGCTTGGTGAACGGACGATTACGTTGGACTGTGATGTCATTCAGGCGGATGGCGGAACACGCACCACCTCCATTACCGGTTCTTTCGTAGCGCTGGCGATTGCCGTAAATAAAATTGCGGTCCAGCACAAATTGCCTGTGTTCCCTATTACGGATTTTCTGGCTTCGGTCAGCGTAGGGGTTGTTGGCGAGAAGGCGTTGCTGGATCTGAATTATGAAGAGGACTCCAAGGCCAAGGTGGACATGAATCTCGTCATGACTGGCAGTGGCAAATACGTCGAACTGCAAGGTACAGGAGAAGAAAGCCCATTCGACCGTCAGGAGTTGGATCAACTGCTTAGCTTGGGCGAACAAGGGATTCTGCAAATGATCGAGCGTCAGAAAGAAGTGCTCGGACCGATTGCTGATAAGATCGGTGCTGGACGTACAGGAGCTGGAGCCTGATGCGGCTGGATGGACCGGTCGTCATTGTCGCCACGAAGAATAAAGGAAAGGTGCGGGAGTTTGCACATGCTTTTGCCCCGTTTGGCAAGGAAGTCAGAAGTATGTACGATTATCCCGATATTCCTGATGTCGTTGAGGATGGCATAACCTTTGCCGAAAATGCACTGAAAAAAGCCAAAGCGGTGGGAGATGCGCTTGGATTGCCAGTGCTGGCCGATGATTCCGGCCTGTGCGTGGACTTGCTGGACGGTGCGCCGGGGGTATATTCAGCCCGTTATGCTGGAGAAGGTGCCAGCGATCACGAAAACAATATTAAGCTGCTTGATGTTCTGGAATCCAAGCAGCTTGGTGACGATACTGGACAGCCTTTGCTGAGCCCAGCACAATTTGTCTGTACCTTGATTCTGTATAATCCACAGACTAGGGAGACGTTGGAAGCGACGGGCTCCGTCGAGGGCTGGATTACGACTGAAACTGCAGGCAGCGGTGGGTTTGGATATGATCCGCTGTTCTATTTGCCAGAGTTTGAAAAGACAATGGCGGAGCTAACATTGGAACAAAAGCAGGCTATCAGTCACCGGGGCATAGCCCTGCGTGGTTTAATAACAAAGCTGGGGAATCCACAGGCGTAGTTTGACAACAGGGCGAATAATAAGTCTGTCACATAACCCCAAAAGGCTATCCGTCAGTCATAAGCTGCGGATAGCCTTTTTGGTTATTTTCCTGTTTTTATCGAATAGCCACCTTGTAAGTGCGCAGCCAGTTATCCACTTGGGTCAAGTAGGCAAATAACTGCGGACCCGACATCAGCTGACCAAACCATGGCAGGTTGGTGGATGCCTCCGGTGAAGCGGCAATATCCCGTACCTTTTGTACATCAATCAGCTTGAGCAGTGGGGAAGAGGAATCGTCCAGCAGTTGCAGTGCCTGCTTTTTCACAGCGGCAAGATAGGAGGGGTTATGTGTTTTGGGATACGGACTTTTTTTACGATACAGCACATCATCCGGTAATACGCCCTCCAGCGCTTTGCGCAAGATACCTTTTTCACGTCCGCCAGTCATCTTAATGCTCCACGGAATATTCCATACATATTGCACCAGCCGATGATCGCAATACGGCACCCGGACTTCGAGTCCAACCCCCATACTCATCCGATCCTTGCGATCCAGCAGGGTAGGCATAAAACGGGTGATGTTCAAATAGGACATGACACGCATTTGTGCAGCTTTTCCTGTTTCTCCCGGTAGCTTCGGTACTTCTCCGATTGCTTCGGAGTAGCGGTCGTTCAAATACTCCAGCGGCTTGATCCAGTCCCGCACCTCAGGGGATAGCAGACTCGCTCTCATATCGGGAGCAACCGCCCATGGGAATGTGCCCGAATTCAGCATATCCTCCCGATGAAACCATGGATATCCGCCAAACACTTCATCCGCGGCTTCACCAGAAATGGCGACAGTCGCACCCTTTTTAATCTCCCGGCAAAAGAGATACAGTGACGAATCCACGTCAGCCATTCCGGGTAAATCCCGCGTTAGCGTGGAGTTGTTCAGAGCTGCTACAACTTCTGGTGTATCGAATTCAATCCAATGATGATTTGTCCCTAATTCATCGACCATCCGCTGTATCCAAGGGGCATCAGCTCCGGGCTGGAACGCATGGGCTTTAAAATGCTTGTCGTTATCCACATAATCGACCGAATACGTATGAACTTGTCCCTGCCCGGTACGTTTGTAATAATCGACAGCTAATGCGGACAGGGCGCTTGAATCCAGGCCGCCAGACAATAAGGTACATACCGGTACATCCGAAATAAGCTGTCGCTCCACAGTATCTATTAATAACTCTCGTACCTTGAGGGCCGTTTCTTCGGTGTTATCCTCATGCGCAATGCTTTCCAGCTTCCAGTAAGCTTGAATGCGTACGCCGTCGCGGCTGTAGGTGAGGGTATGTCCGGGACGAAGCTCCTTCATCGATGAATAGACACCATGTCCGGGGGTGCGGGCAGGACCAATGATAAAGATTTCTGCCAAGCCCTCGGCATCTACGGCTGCCTCTACCGCTGGATGCTGGAGCAGCGCTTTGGGTTCGGAGCCAAATACGAATACATCTTCAGTTTGGCTATAAAATAACGGCTTTACTCCCAGTCGATCCCGTGCCAGAAATACCTGTTCCCGCTCACTATCCCAGACTGCAAATGCAAAGATCCCGTTCAACCGATCTACACAATCCGGGCCCCATTCGATATAGGATTCGAGTAGTACCTCTGTGTCGCATTGTGTACGGAAAAAATGTCCGCGCTGTTGCAGCTCTTTTTTCAGTTCAGGCGCGTTATATATTTCCCCGTTATATACAATCGTATAAGTGATATCCTCAAGCTGCCGGATCATGGGCTGAGCCCCATTTTCCGGGTCCATTACGCTTAGTCTTCGGTGTCCGAAAGCACACGGGTTGGATATCCAGGTACCGGCAGCATCCGGTCCGCGATCGGAGAGTGTTTGCGTCATTTTCAGCAGCAGCTCAGATTGATGCATCAAGTCTCTGTTCCACTGTATGAAACCTGTAATTCCGCACATGTCTATTCATCCTCTCTTTGTCGTGTTCATCCAGTGTTGGTATGAATCAAAAGCTAAATCCCCAGTTCATCAGTATATATGCCGAAAAGAAGCATAAAATGTCTGTCCGTTCCGAAAACTATAGATGGGGCAACCCGTCTACTTATGAGGAAGGAGGGAGACAATGTACTACATCAAGGATGCCAAAATCCGCCGTTTCACTGAACTTGACGGAGTGCGCTGCGCTGAGGTAGAGGTACGTCCCGGTGCCGCAGATGACCCGGAGCTGCTGGTTTATATCACAGCCACGAATCAGAAGGATGGTCAGCCTGACTATGACATGGTACGGATCATCCGTAATGATGCCGACCTGGAGCTGGATTGGTACGACAATAATCTGCATTCGGCCTTTGAGGAAGTGACAGACAAGGCTTTTACGGACTCTACGCACATTACCGCTGGTGAGGAACGGGAAAAGTTCAAACGGGAATTGCTCTCCTATGGAGAGCTTAGTACAGAGTTTGCCAAGGAGTTTGGGGCATGAGAATATGGTGTGCTATACCTCGACTGTTGTTGATTTGGACACCAGCGCCATCGCTGGATCAGCGTGAAAGGAGGGGAAAATCATAGACGGCAAAGCGAAGTATAAGAAAAACAAAGGCAGCAGTTATATTCATAACAATGAGTTCGCAGAAGAAGTGATGGAGAAAAATGTAAGACACGAGGTGCGAAGAAGTCCTAGACGCTTTGGTAATAAATAGTCATAATATCGACAACTGCTCATTCACAAATGATTCTGAAGAAGCCTCCGTTTCCGTAAATTTGCGGAATGCGGGAGGCTTCTTTTTTAGGCTGCTTCACGGAGTGTCATGATCCCTTTGTAGATGTTATAAACAAAAACCCCGAGATAGACCACCACGAACAGCAGTACAAACCCGATAACCGAACCTGCATGATTGGCCGTTATAATAAAATACACTAGTGGAATCGCCGCGATAATGGGGAAAATATGCGATAAGATGGCTTTCTTAGCATGTCCCTGAACATAATCATCCCGGACTGCAATCCACACAATAAGCGGCACCAGAAAAGGTGCGAAAAAAATGCTGAAATAACAAATTGACGACAAAAGGCCTCTCACGATCAATCCCTCCTTTTTAACCAAGCTCTTTGTACATAATACCCCGTTAACGTCCAAATGATTCCTTTTTGCAGCTTGCTTTCTGATATAATAAAAAATGCTTTTGACAGTTGCCCAAAATGTGATATAATCATTAATGCACTGAATACATAATGTTTTATTGATTGTCATTTTGTCCCAGTAGCTCAGCTGGATAGAGCAACGGCCTTCTAAGCCGTCGGTCGGGGGTTCGAATCCCTCCTGGGACGTA